>JAACJQ010000089.1 GCA_016879935.1 Archangiaceae bacterium
CGATGTCGGCTCATCGCATCCTGGGGCTGGAGCAGGTCCCAAGGGTTTGGCTGTTCGCCAATTAAAGCGGTACGCGAGCTGGGTTCAAAACGTCGTGAGACAGTTTGGTCCCTATCTTCCGTGGGCGTAGGAGGCTTGAGAGGCTCTGACCTTAGTACGAGAGGACCGGGTTGGACGCACCTCTGGTGTACCAGTTGTCACGCCAGTGGCATCGCTGGGTAGCCATGTGCGGATTGGATAACCGCTGAAAGCATCTAAGCGGGAAACCGACCTCAAGAATTGGCCTCCCGGGGGCAACCCCCTGGAGACCCGATGGAGACTACGTCGTTGATAGGCCGGATGTGTAAGCGCGGTAACGCGTTCAGCTAACCGGTACTAATCGGTCGTGCGGCTTACATTACCTTTTTCTCGATGATGCGCTGGCTCTGAGTGGCCAACGCGATTCAAGGTCGAGGTCGAGGCCCCTGCAGTCACTGATTGCAGACTTTCGAGAGCGCTTCGCTCGTTCAAAGTTCAATTCTGATCTTCGTATGCACTCCAAGTTTTTCCGGTGGCTATGTCGGAGGGGTCACACCCGTTCCCATCTCGAACACGGAAGTTAAGCCCTCCAGAGCCGATGGTACTCCGCGGGAAACCGCGCGGGAGAGTAGGTCGCTGCCGGATCTTTTTGCCCCTGCACCGGGAAACCGGTGCGGGGGCTTTTTCTTTTGGCCCGCGTTCTGGCTTTCCGGAACGGTTCCGCGCACTTGTGGCCTCTTTCGCCCTGTCGGATCATTGACGGCCCAGGCCACCACGTCTATCGTCGACGCCTCGAGGGTGCTCTGTCTGCACCCATTTCGCAGTCCTCCCGCGTTCAACGGTCCGGATGAAGAAGCCCACGGTCTTCGGCAAGTACCTGCTGCTCGAGCGCCTCAACGTCGGCGGCATGGCCGAGGTGTTCACCGCCAAAGCCTTCGGTGTCGAAGGCTTCGAGCGCATTCTGGCCATCAAGAAGATCCTCCCGACCATGGCGGAGGATGAAGAGTTCATCACGATGTTCATCGACGAGGCGCGAATCAGCGTTCAGCTGAATCACGCCAACGTGGTGCACATTCACGAGCTCGGCAAACACGACGACGCCTACTACATCGCGATGGAGTACGTGTCGGGCAAGGACCTGCGCGCGCGTCTCGAGCGGTTCCGGCGCAGGCGCGAGATCATGCCGACGGCGATGGCCGTCTTCGTCGCCTCGAAGATGTGCGAAGGCCTCGACTACGCGCATCGCAAGAAGGACGCGCGGGGCCAAGAGCTCCACATCATTCACCGCGACGTCTCGCCCCAGAACATCCTCCTCTCGTACGAGGGAGAGGTGAAGATCATCGACTTCGGCATCGCGAAGGCCGCGAACCGGAGCCAGAAGACCCAGGCCGGCATTCTCAAAGGCAAGTTCGGCTACATGAGCCCCGAGCAGGTTCGTGGCCAGCCAATCGATCGCCGCAGCGACATCTTCGCGGTCGGTGTGACCCTCTACGAGATGCTCACGGGCGAGAAGCTCTTCGTCGGCGAGTCAGACTTCTCCACGCTCGAGAAGGTTCGCAACGCTGAAGTTCCGCTGCCGCGCCAGTTCAACCCGAACATTCCGGCCGGCCTCGAGAAGGTTGTTCTCAAGTCGCTCGCGCGCGAAGTCGAAGATCGCTACCAGTGGTCGAGCGATCTGCAGGAAGACCTCATGCGGTTCCTGCTGGCGGGCGACGCCATCTATTCGGCCAAGCACCTCTCGGCGTACATGAAGGAGGCCTTCGCCGAAGATCTGTATCGCGAAGCCGAGAAGATGGAGCGCTACGCCTCGGTTTCGCGCCCCGAAGATCTCGAGTCGTCGGGAATCACGGCCGGGCCGAAGAAGAAGGCAGCAGCAGCTGCTGCCGCTCCACCTCCTCCGGCCGCGCCCCCTCCACGAAGTCGGCCTCAGTCTGTCGCGATGAGCGGAGGAAGTGGCGCTGTCGCCCTGGGCCCGCAGAACACGGCGCTGAACATTCCCCCACCTTCGGCAGAAGAGCTCGCCGAGATGGATGGCTCTGCCGATCGCACCATCATCATGCCCGCCGGCAGCAAGGCCGAGGCTGATCTCAAGACGGCGATCGGGCTTCCTTCTCCCTTCAACAAGCCCCAGGACGAGAACGGACCCGCCAGCGGCCGACAGCAGCTTCGTCCAGCGACTGGTCGAGCGCCCTCCAACGCCGGAACGGCGACCACCCACGACAACCTCGCGAATGGAAACGGCGGGTCGACGCTCAATGCGCTCGCCGGCAACTCGCGCTCGGTTGACTCGACGGTTCCCCCGCGCGGTGCACCTCCTGGTCACGAAGACACGGGCAACGATCTCAAGCCCATCGAGATGACGGGCTTCCGCCCCGCCCTCGACGTCGACGAGGACGGCAACGAGATTCCTCCGTCGGAGCAGATGGGGAACGAAACCCTCGCGCCTTCGCGGCCCAGCCGCCCCAAGGTCGTGATCGGCGATGCTCCGGTCAATGGCGCGACGACGGTTGGTCCTTCGCCCCTCTCGGGCGGCGTGAACGAGACCATCGCGCCTTCGAGCACCCGTGCTTTCCAGACCGGTCACGACGGCGACGAGCCGTCAGAGGAGCCCGTCGACGATCAGGACCCGCCGCCCGACGAGGAAGCGGAAGAGGTGGAGGCGCAGGGAGACAGCACCGCCGAACGACCCGCGATGAAGCAGGATCGTCGCCGCGCGACGCCCGCGCCTCGCGCCGCTCCGAATCGCCGTCAACAGGCCCCCAAAGGCAGACAGGCCTCGTCGGGCAAGAAGCCCGGCGTGATGATTGCCATTGGCGCGCTGGCAGTCATTGCTGTGCTGGTCGTGGGAGCGGCCGTCGTCAAGCTCACGGCAGGCAACAAAGCCAGGCTCCTCGTGTTGGTGAAGCCGAAGGTTCCGTTCATGGCCGTCATCAACGGCAAGAACTACGACGGCTCCCAGGCGATCGAGCTCGACCCAGGCAAGTACACCGTGATGATCAAGCCGACGAAGAGCGGCTACGCACGCCAGCAATTCATCGTCGACGTGGTCGCCGGCAAGATCAACCAGGTCGATCGAACGCTCGAATCCGATGGGCCGCCGCCAGACAAGGGCACCGAACCAACCGGCACCGAGCCGAGCGGGACTGGAACCGACCCGAAAGGCACGGTCGCCGCGAACGACCCCAAGGGCACCGAGCCAAAAGGAACGGATCCGAAGGGTACCGAACCCAAGGGCACTGACCCCAAAGGCACGGAGCCCAAAGATCCACCCAAGCCCGCGACCTGGTCGGCCACGATCTCGACCAGCGAGCCGGGCGTCGAGGTCTTCATCGACGGGAAGTCGCGCGGCACCACTCCCGATCTCACGCTCTCTGACCTCGCCCCCGGCAAGTCGTACAAGGGGTCGGCGAAGAAGACTGGCTACCTCACCGAGAGCTTCACGCTCGAGAACAAGGCCGCCGAGCCCTCGATCTCGCTCTCACTCGTGATGAAGCCAGAGCCGGCTCAGGTGAAGAAGGACCCGGAGCCTGTCGCGAAGAAGGACCCGGAGCCTATCGCCAAGAAGGATCCCGAGCCGGTGGTGAAGAAAGATCCGCCGCCCAAGAAGGATCCTCCTCCGCGCAACGACCCGCCGCCCAAGAACGACCCGCCCCCTTCGAAGAACCTCGCCAAGGGCAAGCTCAAGATCGCTTCGAACCCCACCAAGGCAGCCGTCATCATCGACGGCAAGCCAACCGGTCGAGACACGCCCGTTCTTCCTGCCAGCCCGATCGAAGTGCCGGTCGGGAAGCACAAGATTCAGTTCAAGCTGAACGGCAAGATGTCGCAGGTCTACGAAGTGAACGTGGTCGAAGGCGACAACCCGGTCATCAAGGGCGAGATCCCGCAGTAGGCCGATCGATCACTGACGCGATGCTCCGTGTGCCGCGGCTTCCCGTGAGGCCCCGCCTCATGGCATAGGCCGCACATGCAGACCGCGCCGACTCCCGCCACCGCGTCGAACACCGCTCCGACCAGCGCTCAGCCGTTCAAGTACCCACTGGAGCGTCAGTTCGTCGAACCCGATTGGACCCGCATTCCCGGGTACAAGAGCATCACCAGGCAGGAGTGGGAGAGCGCCGTCTGGCAGCGGAAGAACTGCGTGAAGAACCTGAAGGAGCTTCGCGCCACGCTCGGCAATCTGCTTCCCGAGACGCTCGCGGCGTCGATCGAGCGTGACCAGCGGGAGCGCGCGACGATGTCGATTCTGCTCACGCCGCACATGATCAACACCATGAACATGGACGATCTGTGGGGCGACCCGCTGCGTCGGTACATGCTCCCGGCGTTCGACGATCGCCACCCGACCTACGCGAACCACCCGAAGGCCAGCCGAGACTCGCTCCACGAAGCCGAGATGTGGAAGGTCGAGGGCCTCACCCATCGCTACCCCACCAAGGTGCTCGCCGAGTTGCTCTCGACGTGCCCGCAGTACTGCGGTCACTGCACCCGCATGGACCTCGTCGGAAACGACGTGCCGCAGGTCTCGAAGCTGAAGTTCACGGTCGCCCAACCGGAGCGCTGGCAGTTGATGCTCGAGTACCTGCGCAAGACGCCAACGGTGCGTGACGTGGTCGTCTCAGGCGGTGACGTGGCGAACGTGCCGATCGCGCAGCTCGAGGCCTTCGTGAGCCAGCTGCTCGACATTCCGAACATTCGCGACATTCGTCTGGCCTCGAAGGGCCTGATGGGCATTCCGCAGCACTACCTGCAGGACAACGTGATGTCGGCGCTGGAGCGCATCGCGAAGAAGGCCTTCGAGCGCAACGTCGACCTCGCGCTCCACACCCACGTGAACAACGCGAACCAGGTGACGCCGCTGCTCGGCAAGGCCGCGCGCCGACTGCTCGAGGTGGGCTTCCGCGACGTTCGCAACCAGGGAGTGCTGCTCCGAGGCGTGAACGCGACCTCGAAGGACCTGTTGGAGCTGTCCTTCATGCTCCTCGATCACGCGCGGATCCTCCCGTACTACTTCTACATGTGCGACATGATCCCCAACTCGGAGCACTGGCGAGTTGCGGTGTGGGAGGCGCAGAAGCTCCAGCACGACATCATGGGGTACATGCCTGGCTTCGCGACGCCGCGAATCGTGTGTGACGTGCCCTACGTGGGGAAGCGCTGGGTGCATCAGGTCGCCGAGTACGATCGCGAGAAGGGCATCTCGTACTGGACGAAGAACTACCGAACCGGCATCGAGTGGCAGGACCCCGAGGCGCTCAACCGCAAGTACGAGTTCTTCGACCCGCTCTACACGGTGCCCGAGTCGGGCCAGCAGTGGTGGCGAGATCAGGCCAAGGCTGCCCTGCAGTCGCACCCCGTGCACGCCTGACCGAGCAGGTCTTGCGACCGTGACCGGCTTCCTGTCGTGACCGTTGCTGGGTTAAGGCCGCGCGCGTGAGCTTCGACGAGCAGCAGACTCCCGCGACGGCAGACCTCACGCCCGTGTCGCGGCGGGCCGAGCTCTTTCCCGACGCCACAGACGACCAGTGGAACGACTGGCGTTGGCAGATGCGGAACTCGGTACGTGATGGCGCGCGACTGGCGCAGCTGCTGAAGCTCACCGACGACGAGCGGGCCGGAGTCGCCGAGACCGCGAAGATCTTCCGGCTCGGCATCTCGCCCTACTACCTGTCACTCATCGACCCTGCCCACCCGTTCTGTCCGGTGCGCATGCAGGCTGTTCCGGTGAAGGCCGAGGCGCGCAAGCGGGCAGGGGAGTTGCGTGACCCGCTCGGGGAAGACCCGCGCCGGCCTGTCGAGGCGATCGTTCACAAATACCCCGATCGGGTGCTGTTTCTCGCGCTCGACACCTGCTCCGTCTACTGCCGTCACTGCACCCGACGACGGATCACGAACGGTGGCGAGGCGGAGCTGAACAAGACCGAGCTCGAGAAGGGGCTCGAGTACGTACGAACGCACCCGCAGGTGCGCGACGTCTTGCTCTCGGGTGGAGACCCCTTTCTGCTCTCGGAAGAGCGCCTCGAGCAGATCCTCGCGCCGCTCCGGGCGATTCCACACGTCGAGATGATCCGCATCGGCACCCGTATTCCGGTGTGTCTCCCGATGCGGGTGACGGAGTCGCTGGCGAAGCTGCTCCGAAAGTACGCGCCGCTGTTCGTGGTGACGCACTTCAACCACCCCAAGGAGATCACCGTCGAGGCGAAGCGCGCCTGTGAGCTGCTGGTCGATCACGGCGTGCCGGTCGAGAACCAGGCCGTGCTGATGCGGAGACTCAACTCAGACGCGCGGATCATCACCGAGCTGAGCCACGCGTGTCTCAAGATGCGGGTGCGGCCGTACTACCTGCACCAGATGGACGTGGCCGAAGGCCTCGAGCACCTGCGAACGCCGATCGAGGCAGGGGTGAAGATCATCGAGCAGATGCGCGGGTGGACGACCGGCCTGGCCGTGCCGCACCTGGCGGTCGATCTGCCGGGTGGTGGTGGGAAGGTGACGTTGCAGCCCGACTACGTGCTGGAGCGGAAGCCGAACGAGACGATCCTCCGGAACTATCGGGGCCAGCCCTACGCGTACCCCGAGCCTGAAGAGACGGATTGCTCATGCCCGTACGACGACGTCTGGCGTGCGCAGCGGCGTTGATGGGCTCGAGCGGCTCAGCGTTTCCCTGATTTTCCCGTCGACTTGGTGGCCGGCGCATCGGCAGCCTTTTCGACTGCATCGGACTCGGTGGCAGCGTTCTGATCGTTCTCGAAGTCCTTCGGCAGGCCCTGCTCGACGACCGGCGTCGCGTTCTCGCTCTCTTCGAGGGTGACGGGGTTCTCTTCAGAGATGCCGCGCTGAATGACGATCTCCTTCGGGCCTCCAGCTTTCTCTGCAGCGGCCTTTTCGGCTGCGGCCTTCTCTTTCGCTTCGAGGGCTTTGTTGGCCTGCCGAACCTGGTCGGCCTGTTCACGCGACCGGTTCATCTGGGCGCGAGCCCACTCCTTCGAAGAGACGCCGTACTTGTCGAGCACCTTCTGTTCGGCGGCCGCTTGCTCCCGAATCATCTGGGCGCGTTCGTCGCGGGACAGCTCGGTGGACTTCTTGTTGCCGTACTTCGCAGTGACGGCAGCGGTCTCCTTCGCCTGCTCGCGTTCGATCGATGCCGCGCGCTCGGCGTCGAATTCCTCGGGGGCGAAGGTCAACGACAACGCGACGGCGAACGAGAGGGTGACCATGGAGCCTCCGGCAGGTGCGGCCGCTCGAGTGTAGCCACCTTCACGTCACTTGGGGCAGCTGGAGCACGACTCGCCGAACTTCGCGCAGTCTTCCTGCGAGGTGACGCACTTCTTCTGGAAGTCGGCGCGGTCGGGAGCCTTGCCCGCGATGTCGCAGGTCTGCTTCGACAGGCCGCACGCCTTGTCCTTCACCTGGCAGAAGTCCTTGCAGGTGATGTCGCTGCGGGTGCGCAGCTCCTCGAGCTGTGCGGAGAGCTGATCGATCATCTCGTCATCGGTGCCGGCGACGGTCGTGGTGGTGGGCTTCGGGCAGCCGGTCAGACCTGCGATCGAGAGGAGCAACGCGCAAGCGAGGAGGACGAGTCGGTTCATGCAGCGGTGTGTAAGCGCCCCGTCCGAACTCGACAAGAACTTCACCGGCTCCCGAATGTCACGGTCGGGTTCCGCCTGGCGCTTCGACGGTCTGCTGCCGCCACCAGCGCGTGAGATCGTCTTTCCAATAGAACCAGGCCGAGAGCGCGAGCACGATCACGATGGCGACGCGGCGAAGCCAGGTCTCCCGTGCGTAGGCGGGCGATTCGACCTCGGCGCGCTCGGCCTCCCGAATACGCTGACGGAGCGTCGGCGCGTTCGCGGTCAACGCGCGCAGGGCCGCGACGGTCGGGCTCGGCTCCACGCGCTCGAGGGCGTCATGGAGCGCCTCGGCCTGGCGAACTTCTTCACCGAAGGCCACGGGAGGTTCGGCAGGAACCCCCTGACGTGCCGCTTCGAACTCACGCACCGCCCTCCACAGCAACACCTTCGCCGAGGCCTCGGGTACTCCGTAGAAGGCCACGAACTCCCGGAAGGAGCGGCCATCTCCCGTGGGCGTCTTCGCGACGAAGCGCGCGACCAGCACCTGCGCATGGCGCGGGTGCAGCTGCGTCAACGCCCGATACGAGGTCTCTGCATCCATCAGTCGGGGTTTGCCAAGTTCGCGCCACCGATGCCACCCGGCTGAATTCTTGAGCGGCGATCGCCGCGCCGTACCATGTGCGACATGCGTGTGGCACTGCTGCTGATGGTGGGGTTGGCAGTCGTGGCCGAAGCTGCCGAGACGATGCGCATCGCGGTTGGTCCCGAGACGGCTGCGGTGACCCTCAGTGGCGCTGGGCTCTCGTGCGGCGACGATCTCGACGACGCCGAGTTCGTCGCTCTCGGCAAGGACTCACTGGCGATTCGGAAGAAGGACGGAGCGCTCACGCTCGACGGGGCGGCGCTCCCCGGAGACGCGATTCGGTGCCGCTCCTCGGGGGCTGGCTCGCTCGAGGTGAACGGCGTTCACGTTCAGGGCGACGTCGTGGTGGTGCGAGGGAAGAGCCAGCTCGTCACGGTGAACGTGCTGCCGCTCGAGGCATATCTGCAGGGCGTGCTGGGCAGTGAGATGCCCAAGACCTTCCCGCTCGAGGCGCTCAAAGCGCAGGCCGTGGCGGCGCGCACGTATGCGCTGAACAAGAAGCTCGAGCAGTACGGGCAGCCGTTCTACCTGGGCAGCTCGGTCATCAGTCAGGTCTACAAGGGGCTCGAGTCGGACGACCCGCGCACGAGGCAGGCGATCGACGAGACGAAGGGGCTGGTGCTCACCTGGCAGTTGCAGCCGATCGAGGCGTACTTCCATGCCTCCTGTGGCGGGCACACAGAGTCGGGCCTCGACGCGCTGGGGAGAGACCTGCCGTACCTCAAGAGCGTCGCGTGCCCGTGCGCGAAGCTGCCGACCAGCCATTGGACGCTCAAGGTGGCGCCGCGCGAGCTGGGAGCGAAGCCCGGTCAGTTTCAGGTGCAGGGCCGATCGCCGACGGGTCGAGCGCGCCGCGTGCAGGTTGGCGCCCGCTCCATCGACGCGGTGAGCTTCCGTGAGCGCATCGGGTACATGCGGCTCAAATCGCTCGACTTCGAGGTGACGGGCCAGGGGAAGGATGGCCTCGTCTTGAAGGGGAACGGCTTCGGCCACGGGGCGGGGATGTGCCAGTGGGGCGCGCGCCTGCTGGCGGACTCGGGAAAGGACTTCCGCGCGATTCTCGAGCACTACTACCCGGGCACCGAGCTGCAGGTTCTCTACGACTGACGCCAGGCGGCGCGAGGGCCGCAACGAGTGTCATCGAAGGGGCGGTTTCCGCGCTTGGTCCGACGCTCGTTGCGAAGCATGTCAGCCCTGGCTGCTAGAGCACTCTCCGGGAGGTTCGCGGGGGCGATGCAAAGCTCGGAAAAGGCGGTGATGGCGCTCGCGGCCGCTCAGCACGGCGTGTTCAGCCTCGATCAGGCGCGCGCCCACGGAATGTCGATCGATCAGGTGAAACGACGCGTTCGCGCGGGCCGCTGGCGACGAGTGCACCCAGCGGTCTACGCCGTCGAAGGCTCCTTCGACTCGCTCACCCAACGGCGCGAAGCGGCGGCGCTCTGGTTCGGCCGGGGCTGCGTCTTTTCCCATCGAACGGCGGCCGCGTTGTGGGGCCTTTCCCGGTTCGAGGAGGACGACAGTCTGGTGAGCATCGCCTCGACACGACACCAAGAACCCCCTGCAGGCATACGGATCTTCCGCATCGACGCGCTCCTCGCCCGCGAGCTGGGAACGGTGAATGGTCAGCGCGTGACCTCGGTCGAGAGAACGCTGCTCGATCTCGCTGCCACCGAGCATTCAGCAGCGGTCGAGGCGGCGCTCGACGATGCCCTGCGCAGGAAGCTCACCACGGTCGACAAGCTGAACCACTTCATCGAGCGCACCGGCGGGACTCGCGGCATTCGACTGCTGCGCCGTCTCACGGCAAGGCGCGGTGGCGAAGGCGTCACCGAGAGTGAGCTCGAGGCGCGAGTGCTGGACGTGCTCCGTGACGCGGGCATGCCAATGCCTGAGCTGCAGAAGAAGGTGCAGGTGAAGGGCAAGCGGTATCGCCTCGACTTCCGCTTCCCCGGAACGCAGGTGGTGCTCGAAGCCGACGGCTATGCCTGGCACTCGACGGCGCACGCCTTCGAAGCCGACCGGCGGCGAATCAACGCGCTCACGGCGCGCGGCTTCCGGGTGCTGCAGTGGACGTGGGAGGCCATGAACGAACGACCCGACCGGCTGCTCGACGAGCTCGAGGTGTTGCTCCAGCAGCGCCGGGCCGCGTGAGCGCTTGTGCTGGAGCGACGGCGTCGATAACCCGGCTCCGCGATGCACACCGACGACTTCGACTACCACCTGCCCGAGGAGCTGATCGCCCAGGCGCCGCTCGAGCGTCGCGATGCGAGCCGGCTGCTCCACGTCAGGAGGGACGGGATCGCGCATCGCTCGTTCACGGAGCTGCCGTCACTGCTTCGGCCCAACGACCTGCTGGTGGTGAACGACTCTCGCGTCATTCCGGCGCGGCTGATCGGGAAGAAGGCCGACACGGGAGGCCGGGTCGAGCTGCTGCTGGTGCGGCCTGCGGCGAACGTGGCAGCGGTCACTTCGCTCGAGTCAGCCGCGCAGGGCACCGCGTGGACCTGTCTGGGCCAGGCATCGAAGCCCATTCGCCCCGGCGCGAAGCTGGCGTTCGACGGAGACCTCACCGCAGAGGTCGAGGCGTCGCTGGGCGGAGGCGAGTACGTCGTTCGATTCACCTCGGCGCTCTCGACGCTCGAAGCGGCGATCACGAAGGCGGGACAGCTCCCGCTGCCCCCGTACATTCACCGGGCGCCGTCGCCCGACGACGCCGAGCGCTACCAGACGATCTACGCGAAGACCGTGGGCTCGGTGGCGGCTCCGACAGCGGGGCTGCACTTCACGCCCGAGGTCTTCGCCGCGCTCGATCAGCGGGGCGTTCGGCGCGTCTTCGTCACGCTCGATGTCGGCCCGGGTACGTTCCTCCCAGTGCGCGAAGGTGACGTGTCGCAGCACAAGATGCACGCGGAGCGGTACTCCGTTCCTCCAGACACCGTCGAGGCGATCGCTCAGACGAAGAAGGCCGGCGGTCGGGTGATCGCAGTCGGTACGACGGTGACACGAACGCTCGAGGCTCTCGCGCTGACCGGCGCTGCGAGCGGAGACACGGCGATCTTCATCACGCCCGGCTTCCAGTTCCGCGTGGTCGACGCGCTCGTCACCAACTTCCACCTGCCGAAGTCGACGTTGGTGATGTTGGTGAGCGCGTTTCTCGGCCGTGAGCGAACGCTCGAGGTGTACGCCGCTGCGGTGCGTGAACGGTATCGGTTCTTCAGCTACGGCGACTCGATGTTCATCGAGGAAAGATCATGAGCGGGAGCTGCAACCGATTGGTGGGGCTTTCCCTTCGCGGGGAACACGGCCTGATGCGGCGCGCAGACTGCTTCGACGAAAGACACCCATGACCCTCGCTCCAGAACGCCGTGGCGATCAGTCGGTCGCGCCGTCGACCGTGCGCTACGAGCTGCTCCACGTCGACGCGACCACCGGTGCCCGGCGGGGGCGGCTGCACACGCCCCACGGCACCATCGAGACGCCCATCTTCATGCCGGTCGGAACCGCGGGCAGCGTGAAGGCGTGCGCCCCCGACGATCTTCGCGCGCTCGAGGCTCAGATCATTCTCGGCAACACGTACCACCTCATGTTGCGCCCCGGAGAGCAGCTCATTGGTGAGATGGGCGGCCTGCACCGCTTCATCTCGTGGGAGCGGCCGATGCTGACCGACTCCGGCGGCTTTCAGGTCTACAGCCTCTCGGAGATGCGGAAGATCACCGAAGAGGGCGCGACCTTTCAATCGCACCTCGACGGCGCGAAGCACATGCTCTCGCCCGAGCGCAGCATCGAGATTCAAGAGACGCTCGGCGCCGACATCATCATGGCCTTCGACGAGTGCCCGCCGGCGTTGAGCGAGCGCAGCTACCTCGAGCCGTCACTCGCGCGAACGACTCGCTGGCTCGGCCGCTGCGTGTCGGCGTGGAGCCGGCTGCGCAGCTCGCTCTTCGGCATCGTGCAGGGCGGGCTCTTCGAAGATCTCCGTAAGCGCCACGCTGAAGAGATCTGTGCGATCGATCTGCCCGGCTATGCGCTCGGGGGCTACGCCGTCGGTGAAGCACCGGAGCAGATGCACGCAGGCGTCTCGTACTCCGCGCCGCTGCTGCCCAAAGACAAGCCGCGCTACCTCATGGGGGTGGGCACGCCGATCGATCTCGTGACCTGCGTCGGCGCGGGTGTCGACATGTTCGATTGCGTGATGCCGACCCGCAACGCGCGCAACGGCTTCCTCTTCACCAGCCAGGGCAAGCTCGTCATCAAGCACGCGCGGTACGCGAAAGATCCACGACCGCTCGACCCCGCGTGCTCCTGCTACACGTGCCGCACCTATTCGCGCTCGTACCTGCGGCACCTGTTCAACGCGAAAGAGATCGTGGCCATGCGGCTCAACACGATTCACAACCTGCACTTCTACCTGGGCCTCATGAAGGAGGCCCGGCTGGCCATCGAGCAGGACCGCTACGCGGCGTTCATGAAGGACTTCGCGGCGCGGCCGACGACGGTGGCTGAGGCGGAGTCGGTTACTGGGTGACGCCCTTGGGGCGGCAGGTCTTCTTCGCGCCGCCCATGTTGCCGACGGCGGTGCTGCCCATCGCGACGTCGGCGCAGACGTAGCCGGAGCGGCACTGCGAGTCGGCGGTGCACTGGGGCGAGCAGACGAGCTGGCTGTCTCCGAAGTAGGTGCACACGGTGCCAGACGGGCACTCGTGCGTGTCGGCCTCGGCGGCGCAGCCGCGCGAGCAGAAACCTCCGGGCACTTCGACGGTGCCGCCGGTCTGCTTCTGGAAGCAGCTGTAGCTGGGCGGGCAGTCAGCGCGGGTCGTGCACGCTTCGCCGGCCGTCACCAGGGGCCCGCAGCTCGAAGAAACCGCCGCGAAGGCCAGAAACACGGTCGCCACCAGGAGGGAACGGATCATGGGCGCAGGGCCCTAGCACACCTTGCTGGACCCATGTGTGCCTGATAGACGCCCGCGTCTCACACATGACGCCCGCAGCCATACCGATGATTTTCGCCGCCGACTCTGCCCTTGGCGGACCGATGGCTTTCTACCTGGTCGCCATGGCGGCCATCGTCTACTTCCTGATCATTCGCCCGCAGCGTCAGCAGCAGAAGGAGCACGACGGCGTGCTCACCTCGCTGAAGAAGGGCGATGACGTGGTGCTGCAGTCGGGCATCCTGGGGAAGATCGCCGTGGTGACCGAGAAGACGGTGTCGCTCGAGGTCGCCAACGGCGTGAAGATTCGAGTGCTCAAGTCGAGCGTGCAGGCGAAGGTCACCGTGGTCGAAGAGGCCCCGAAGGCCGACGAAGCCGCCGCCAAGAAAGAGGAGAAGTGATGGACCGCAACTGGTGGACCCGTTTCGGGTTGGTCGTGCTCGTCGCGGTGGGGAGCCTCTGGTTCCTGACCCCGACCTACTACTCGATGTTCGTGCTCGATCGCGCCGACCGCAATGACGTGTCGAAGCTCGAGAAGGTGCTGCCCGCGTGGTCGGCGCCCGCGAAGTACCGCCTGTCGCTGGGCCTCGACCTGCAGGGAGGCATTCACCTCGTCCTGCGCGTCGACACCAAGACGGCGCTCGGCAAGCGCGCGCAGCGCCTCGCCCAGCAGATGATCTCGTACATCGACGGCAAGAAGCTCGGGAAGCTCACCGAGACGACGAACACCGAGACGTACGAGGTGACGCTCACGGCCCAGGACCCGGCCACGATGGACGCCATCGAGAAAGAGCTCGTCACCACCTTCAAGGACTTCTCGAAGGTCTCGCGCAACGCGGGCGTGCTGGTGATGAAGCTCGACAGCGCCCAGGTCGACTACATGATGAGCGAGGCGGTCGATCAGGCCATGCTCGTGGTGCGCAAGCGCATCGACAAGTGGGGCGTCGCCGAAGTCGACGTGCGCAAGCTCGGCACCGACTCGATTCAGATCTCCCTGCCCGGTGAGAAGGACCCGGAGCGCGCGAAGGAGCTCATCGGCACCACCGCGCAGCTCGAGTTCCGCATCGTCGAGGAGCACGGCGACCTCTTCAAGGACCTGTACACCAACACGCCTCCCGACCCGAACGCGGGGATCACGCTGGTGACGTCGCGTCAGGACAGCGAAGGCAACGAGCCGTCGCCGCCGTACCTGTCGGGCACCGACAAGAACAAGCTGCTCGCGTACGTCGACGGCAAGGGCGGCGAGGGCAAGCAGGTCATGCTCCACTGCGTCGAGGCCTCGGTCGGCAAGAGCTGCATCAAGTACTCGACCTACCTCGTGCAGGCGACGGGCCTCTCGGGTGAGAACCTGACCGGCGCCGATGCCCGCAAGGATCAGCAGACCAACGACATCGTCGTCGACTACCAGTTCAACGCGCAGGGCGGAAAGCTGAGCGAGGAGCTGACTGGCAAGAACGTGAACCGCCAGATGGGCATCGTGCTCGACGACAACCTGATCTCGGCTCCGGTCATTCGCGAGAAGATCGGCAACAACGGCCGCATCACGCTGGGCAAGGGCCGCAGCGACGAGCGCCTGAAGGAAGCGCAGATGCTGTCGCTCGCGCTCAAGTCGGGTGCGCTTCCGGCGCCCGTGTCCATCGGTGAGACCCGCCTCGTCGGCGCCTCGCTCGGTGACGAACTGATCAAGAAGGGCACGACGGCGGCGCTGGTCGGCCTGCTGCTCGTCGTCATCTTCATGGCCATCTATTACAAGGTGTCGGGCCTCGTGGCCGACGTGGCGCTGATTCTCAACGGTCTGCTGATTCTGGCCGGCCTGGCGCTCTTCAAGGCGACGCTGACGCTGCCTGGCATCGCTGGCTTCGTGCTCACGCTCGGTATCGCCGTCGATGCCAACGTGCTCATCAACGAGCGCGTGCGTGAAGAGATCGCGGGCGGCAAGTCGGCGCGCAACGCGGTCGACGCCGGCTACGACCGCGCCTTCTGGACCATCTTCGACGCGCACGTCACGACGCTGATCGCCGGCTTCATCCTCCAGCAGACGGGCACGGGCCCGGTGCAGGGCTTCGCGACCACGCTCATCATCGGCATCATCGCTTCGCTGTTCACGTCGATCGTCGTGACCCGCGTGCTGACCACCTATCTCGTCCACGGACGGAACTCCGAGTCCGTCTCGGTCTGAGGGAAACGACATGCAGATCATCAAGGGCAAGACGAACATCGACTTCATCGGCAAACGCCGAATCGCGATTCTGCTGTCGACGGCGGTGAACATCGCCATTCTCGTGGGCATCGCGGGCTTCGGCTTCAACTGGGGCGTCGACTTCGCAGGCGGCACCCTCGTCGAGGTGAAGTTCAGCGGCGTCGTGACGGCCGAGCAGGTTCGCGAAGGCGCGGTGAAGGGCGGCCTCCACGAGCCTCAGGTGCAGAGCATCGGCTCGGCGGAAGACAGCACGTTCATGCTCCGCATGGGCGGCGTGACGCAGCTGACCGCCGAGAGTGAGCAGGCGGCCGAGAAGGCGATTCGTGGGCTGCCCGGCATCGACATCACGGCCTTCAACAAGGACCTCGACAACGGCCTCATCACCTTCCGCACGAAGGGCGAGGTGAAGGTCGACGACATCAAGGCGGCGGTGGTGAGCAGCGGCACGGGCGTGGCGAACGTCGCGCTCCTGCCCGGCTCGAGTGCCGAGAGCGGCTTTCAGTACCAGGTCACGTCGGCCGGCATGTCGGACAAGGTGAAGGACGCGCTGGCCAAGGGCGTTCCCGATCACACGTTCGAGGTTCGTCGTACGGACTACGTCGGCCCGCAGGTCGGTGAGCAGCTGCGCAACAAGGGCCTCGCGGCGCTGCTGCTCGCGATGCTCAGCATTCTCATCTACGTGGCGTTCCGCTTCGACCTGAAGTTCGGCCCGGGCGCGCTGGTGGCGTCGGTGCACGACGTGATCATGGTCGCCGGCTACTACCTGGTGTCGCGCCGCGAGTTCAACCTGACCTCGATCGCCGTGCTGCTGACGATTCTCGGCTACTCCATCAACGACACGATCGTCATCTACGACCGAATTCGTGAAGAGATGGTCAAGTACAAGGGCAAGCCGCTGCCCGAGATCATCAACATCGCGATCAACGACACGCTCTCGCGTACGATCCTCACGTCTGGCGTGACGGCGCTCTCGCTGATCGGTCTGCTGATCTTCGGAGTCGGTGAGATCTTCGACTTCGCCGCCGCCATGCTCTGGGGCATCGTCGTCGGCACGTACTCGTCGGTGTACATCGCGAGCCCGCTCACCATCTGGCTGGACGAGCGCGAGGCCCACAAGCAGGGTGGCAGCGCCGGAGCGATGAAGCCGAAGACGGCCTGAGTCGGTCCTTGAGTTCGTGAAGTTCGGTGGCGGGGCTCAGCGATGGGCTCCGCCATCGACGTTTCTGGGCCTGTGCTCGAGCCAGTAGACCTGTTTGTGGCGGGGCTCGGCCTCGAGGGCTTCGAGCTGCATCTGCGCGTGGCCGCGGGTGAGGTGCCGGGTGACGAGGAAGGCGTTGCCGCTGTCATCGCGGCACCAGAGCTCCCACTCGCCGACGTCCGAGACCATCACGGGCAGCGGCTCGACGAGGCGAACCGAATAGGTCTGCTTGGGTTTCCCCGCGCCAAGGAACGACGCCACGCAGTCGGCTGATGCACGACGTGGGTAGCGGCCGATCACGAACTGTTGGCCGTTGTCGTCGAGCCGGGAGAGCTCCCAGCCAGACTTCAGCTCCGTGATGGCAGCCGAGTCAGAGCAGCGCGTTGATTGAAGGTGCATCAAGGCGTGATCGAGTTCGGAGCGGAACTGCACGTAGAGGTTGGTGAACTCCACGGTGTCGCCGGCCGCGGCTTGCTCCACCAACAACTGGAGATCTCAAGGTGCTTCCAGGCGCCAGGCTCGATACCCAACGGTATGGTCCTGGTCGGCTGGGGCTCCCAGCGCGGACTGTGCTTCTTCACCCACTTCGATGCAGGCGACGCTGCTTCTCCAGTCCTTCGGAGTGTCAGCGCTCCATGGGGACGAGCGGAAGAACGACGTCGGCCACAGCACTACATCGCCTCGCAAGCGACCCACGGTGAGGTTTGAAGCGAGCAGCCGCGACAGACGAGCTCGAGTGAGAGCGACTCGAATCCTTCTGCCCATTGCGACGGCTTGAAGTCAGGACCTGCTTCCTCAACGAAGTCGGTTCGACCCTGTGATGTGACGGTGACGAGGCCGCGGTGCCTCTCCTCTCCGCATCGAAGGCAACGCCAGGGGGAGAGCGGAGCGCGAGGCAACGACGCCTGCGCCTCGTTGTGACAGACGAAGCCGTTCCAGCCGTGGAGATCCTGGTCGAACACAAGGTGCTCGCGTCCGCATCGCTCGCACTGGGCTCGAATCAGAAAGAAGTACGCGCCCCCTACCTTCGTGGTGACCGGAGTGAGCCTTCCCTGGAACTTGTGCGTTTTGCCGGGGAACAGCAGTCGAAAGGTCATACCGCTGCAGCCGCACCTGAGGCGCCCAACGAACTGATGGTCGGTCTTTGACCTCGCGAGAACGGGACGGACGAAGTGACGCAGGTGCTTCGGAAAGGGGAGCGTTCGAAGCGGTGGCGTCATCGTGCGCGAGCGACCGCCAGCCGTCAGAGGTCGATACGCGAGACCATGCCTTCGTTCACCCAGCTGCCGATCGCCTGGAACGCGCGGGGTGCGGCCTCGTCTCCGAACTCGGCGAAGGCATCACAGAGCTCTGGCAGCGTTGCACCGCTCATCGCGCGGGTCAGCGCTTCGGCTTCTGCGCTCGAGACCGCGTCGTGGAAGACCGTGAAGCCCTGACGGAACACGACGAGCGACGTGGGGCAGGGCGGCACCTCGACTTCGCGCCAGCTCGCTCCGTCAGCGATCGCGCGGAACAGGGGCCGAACGTCGAAGCCATGACGCAGCACGCGCACCGAGGGCGTCAGCGTGAAGCGAACCGTCGCGGCCGTCTCGGGCGTCACCACCGCGAGCGCTTCGGCCGACACGACCGGCGAATCGTCAGCGATGAACGCCTGACTGCGCGCCCACTCGAGCTCGGCGAGGTCGGCCAGAAACGGAGCTCCCTCGACCGGCTGCGCCCGCAGAAACGCCGGCAGGTGCTGCCCCAACCAGTTCAGCGAGAAGTGCGTCGACGGGTGCGCCTTCACGTACTTCGCGGCCAGCACGTCGAAGTCGTCATCACCGAGCACCGCACGCACGTGTTCGAACTCTCCGCGCAACACGTCGCGCAACCGCAGCCAGTACTGCTCGGCGTACACGTTGACGCGTTCGTCGGGGGACAGCGCTCCGGCCTTCACCATCAACGCCGTGTCTCGAACCGCGGCGTCACCGACGATCCACTGCCACAGCTGCTCCTGCTGCGCGGCGAGGCTCATGGGTGCAGCTCCACCGGGGCAGGCGCGGCCCGCAGCACGTCGAGTTGCTCCTGCTTCGCGGCGAGGCTCACGGGCGCACCTCGACGGACCGGACCCCGGCCGGAATCACCCGCAACGTCTCCTCCGCGATCGCCTTCGCCTTCGCAGACTCGGCCAGCAGCACCTCGAGCTCGGGCACACCCTCGTCCCACTCGATGAGGCACGACACGTCACCGAACCGCTTCACCGAGTGCCGATACAGCTCCCACACCGCGTCGCAGACCTGCCCCTCGTGCGTGTCGATGACGAGGTGCCCACGATCTTGATGTCCCGCGAGGTGAAACTGACCGACCCGCTCCACGGGAATCGCGTCGAGGTACGTCTTCGCGTCGAAGCCATGGTTCCGCGCCGACACGTAGACGTTGTTCACGTCGAGCAGAATGCCGCAGTCGGCCCGACGCGCGACCTCGGCCAGAAACTCCCACTCGGTCAACTCGCTCGCGCGGAACTCGAGATAGCTCGACACGTTCTCGAGCAGAATTCTGCGCCCCAGCGCCTCCTGCACACGGCCGACACGCTCGACGACGTGGCGCAGACACTCCTCGGTGTACGGCACTGGCCACAGGTCATGGCTGTAGTGCCCATGCGCGCGGCCCCAGCACAGATGATCAGACACCAGCGCGGGCTGCACCTCGTCGATGAGCGCCCGCCACTGCTTCAGGTACGCCTCATCGAGCGGCTCCACACTGCCGATGCCCAGCGACACGCCATGCAACACCACCGGACGATCACGCCGCGTCTTCTCGAGCACCGCGCGGGGCCGTCCACCCAGGCCCATGAAGTTCTCGCTGATGGCCTCGACGAAATCGACGCGCGGCTGCTCCTCGAGGAACGCCGTGTAGTGCCGATTGCGAAGGCCGACGCCGTGACCGATGGAAGGGAACATCACGAGCACTCCCAGACAGGTGAAAGGCGGTGAGCCCACGAACGATGGACCCACCGCCTTCGAAACACGAACCAGAAACGGCGATTACTTCTTCGCGTCGGCGACGATGGTGCCGCCCTTGGCCTTGCAGTCCTTCTCGGCGAGCGTCACCCAGCCCTTGCCCTTGCACTCGTTCTGGCCGGCGCAGTCGTGGGTCGCGCCGCCACAGGCGCCCTTGCCCTTGCACTCGTTGACGCCGGTGCACTTCACCTGGGCAGCCGCGTCCTTCGCGTCCTTCTTGGGCATGTCCTTCGGGCCGGCAAACGCGGCGGAGGCGAACATCGAGGCGACGGCGGCGGCAGCGACGAGGGCGTTGTTGGTCTTCACGTGAGGAATCTCCGGGGGTTTCAGGAAAGCTCGCGGCCGGAAATGGCGCGAGGTGCCCAGTGTACGTCGATGCCTGAAAACCGGTTTCAGCCGAAAACGACGAAACCCCGACGCGCCACGAAGGCACGCCGGGGTCTCGGTTCGAAGCTCGAGAGACGAATTACTTCTTCGCCGGAGCGGCCTTCGGGGCCTCAGCGGCCGGAGCCTTCATGAGCTCGACCTCGAGGGCGACCTTGATCTCCTTCGAGACGACCAGGCCGTTGTTCGCGAGCGGCATGTTCCACGTCAGGCCCCAGTCCTCACGGTTCAGCGTGAGCGACGCGGTGGCCGCGCGGGCCTTGGCGCCCTTGACCATCGGGTGATCGACCTCGGCCGAGAGCTCGGTCTCGAACGTGACGGGCTTGGTGACGCCGTGCATCGTCAGGTCGCCGGTGACCTTCAGCTTGTTGTCGGCCGAGCCCTTCTCGATCTTCGTCGACTTGAACTTCGCCTCGGCGAACTTGGCCACGTCGAAGAAGTCGGGGCTCTTCAGGTGGTCATCGCGCTTGGCCATGTTCGTGTTGATGCCCTTCACGTCGATGGTGGCCTCGATGGTCGACTTGGTGACGTCCTTCTCGTCGACGTTGAACTTGCCCGAGACGGTGCCGAGCGTGCCGTTCACGTTGGTGATGCCGAGGTGCTTCGCGGTGAAGCCGGCGGTGGTGTGGGCAGAGTCGATGTCCCACGTGGCGGCGGAGGCGAGGCCCGAGACGGCGAGAACGGCAGAGAGGATCATCTTCTTCATGTTGGTTCAGTCCTTGGTTGAGGTGCTGCGGGGAGAAAACAGACGCGCTCTCAGCAACTGCGCGGCCACGAAGTAACCCCTCGTGATCGCAAACACACGTCCCATGTGTGCAACGGTGCGTCCAGTCGAGATGAGTGGGTGGCTCTCAAACTGAGAGCTTCACTTCTTTCGCTTCGACTTCTTCTCGGGAGCGACCGGGGGGCCGGAGGCGGGCAGCGGCTGATTGCCCTGCGCGAGCTTGAAGACGCCGAAGAGCACGCCGGCGATGACGATCCACACCTTCACGCCGAACGACGCGTCGCCGATGGGGGCGCCCCAGGTGAGCTGCACGGCCTCGTAGAGCACCCAGAACGACATGATGGCGATGCCGCCGAGCACCCACCGGTTGTGCCACACGCCGGCATCGGGCTCGGGCTGCTGGGCGCCTTCTTCGCCCCACTTCGTGAAGCTCCAGAAGACGAAGACCATCGCGACGACCGACGCGGCCGACATCGCCGTGTACTGCTGATCGAGATCGTGTGACTGGAACTGGAGCCACCCGAAGTTGATGAAGAGCGTCACGGCCGACATGCCCGCCATGATCAGCCCGACCTCACGCTTCTCGGCGTAGAGCGCGGCCATGCAGAGCAGGAAGCAGTAGTAGTAGTTGGTGAGCTCGGCGCCGAGAATGATCATGCCGACGCCGAGACACGCGCCCAGGTACAGCCGCGGGCCCGAGTGGCGAATGGCGAGGTAGAGCAGGGCGATCGACGCCAGCACGAGGAGCGCGAACAGGGGCTTCATCTCGTTCCACAGCTCGATCTTCTTGTCCTTCCACGGCTTCCACGCGTCGATGAGCAGGCGGTCGGTCATCTGCGCGCCCACCGTCGAGGGCCGCCACGTGATCCACGTCTTCAGCCCCATCAGGTTGGTGAGCGGCGTGCTCGCGTGCTTCACGGTGTTCGCCGAGAAGCGCTTCCACATCGCGACACCCGAGCCATCGGAGTCGCGCTTCGCCTTCGTCTCGAACGCCTCTTTGATGCGCGCAGCGACGACGTCGGCGGTGTCTCCGACCGCGAGGGGAACCGAGAGCGTCTCGTCTCCACCAATCTTCACCGAGAAGGTCGACGCTTCGGTCGTCGGGCTCTCGGCCTGGGCTGCGACACCACCGAGCACGAAGCCCGAGACGCCGTCCAACGTCGTCGCGCCGAGCCCGGGCAGGCTGCTCGTGGGGAACAGGTTGGGCCCCTTGATCCACGTGGTCGGAGCGCCCGTCTTCGAGTCGACGCGGGTGATCAGCACCTTGGTGCCGCCCGAGTCAGCCGGCTGCAGCTCGACCTTCAGCGTGTTCGGCGGCGTGCTGGTGAGCAGCGCGAACGAGAGGCCCACGAGCACGACGGTGCCCACGGCTCCGCCGGCGAGGTACTTCAAGAACGCGGGCTCGAGCTTCTTGTTGCGACGGAAGTACTCGACGGCGGCGAGCGCAGGCCCGATCGCCGCGAGACCGGGGAACAAGCGCAGCAGCACCGTGTACGAGAACGACAACCCGCCGAGGAAGTGCTTCTCCTTCTTCAACAGGCACACGCTGGCCACGAGATAGAAGAGCCAGTCGTGGCGGAGGAACGCGCCACCAGTCCAGTAGTACCGGTTGGGGAAGTTGCAGCCGAGCACGATGCCGGCCATCGCGAAGCCGCGCGCGCCGAAGGCCCACCACACCATCAGCATCGTGAGGAAGATGTAGATCGGGTCGAGCAGGTTGACCTTGATGAGCCCGTCGCTCGTCGCGGGCACCAGGTTCGAGAAGAACTGGCCCGCGAGCGTCCACACGGGCGTGGCGTTGTACCCGTGGTCGACGTGGATCTCCTTCCACCGGTTCTCGTTCACCATCGCGCGGATGGAGTTGATGTCGTTCGTGTACTCGCGCCAGCGCTCGGGCGTGAAGTACTGCTTGCAGATCTGATCTGCGTTCGCGATCACCTCATCGGTCTTGGTGATGAGGTTCGTGCGCAGGTCGGTGTGATTGCGGCGCTGCACTTCGGCGAGGCGGCCGTTCTCGGCGTCGACCACCGCGGCGCAGTCGTACATGCGCTCGTAGCCGACCTCGGGGAAGTACTTCGCGCCGATGTAGTAGTGGTACGTGTCCCAGACGTGGACGAAGCCGCCGAAGTGCAGGTGGCCGAAGTTGAAGTACGCGAACACGCCGGCCATGCCGAGCGTCACCATGGTGCGATCGCGCAGGCGCTGAAACGCGAGCGGCCGGCCTTCATCAGCGAGCCGCATGCCCCAGCCGATGATCACCATGGCGGCGATGGCGACACCGAACGCGACCGTCTGCACCGAGCCGTCGTTGTCGAGCCGGAAGGACTCCGACGCCCACTTCGACGCGACGAAGAACTTCGACAGCAGGCCGATGATGAGCAGCACGCCA
Organism: Archangiaceae bacterium; assembly: GCA_016879935.1. Taxonomy (GTDB): domain Bacteria; phylum Myxococcota; class Myxococcia; order Myxococcales; family Myxococcaceae; genus Xiheimicrobium. The sequence goes on from JAACJQ010000089.1 coordinate 23,055, forward strand.
GCGGGCGCGATCAGATCGTACGGACTCGTCGCTTCGGTGTGCTTCCTCATCGGGCCTGCCGGCTTCGCTGCCTTGTCGGGAGAGGTGCTCATACAGGCGCGCGACTTAGCACGTCGGGGGCGGACTCCACTGATTCCCGAGGAAAGTAAGGGACTTCCGCAGACCCTTAGATCCACAATGCCGCCCACACGTTCGGAGGGGACATGAAACGACTACTCGCAGTGGCCGCAGTGTTCGCCGCGTCGTCTGCGCTGGCGCAGGGCATGTTGATTCCGACCGACCAATCGCTCGGGCCGCTCGGCATCAAGTACCAGCGTGTCTCCGCCGAGATCATCGACGGCACCGCGGTGACGAAGGTCGAGCAGGTCTTCGTGAACTCCGCGCCGCGGCAGCTCGAGGCGCACTACGTGTTCCCGCTGCCGAAAGGCGCCGCGCTGCAGGACTTCTACCTGTGGATCAACGGCAAGAAGACCAAGGGCGAGGTGCTCGAGAAGCAGAAGGCGACCGAGATCTACGAAGGCATCGTGCGCCGCCTGCAGGACCCCGGCTTGCTCGAGTACATCGACACCGACGCGTTCCGCGCGCGCGTGTTTCCGGTGCCGGCGAACGGTGAGCAGAAGATCGAGCTGACCTTCAGCCAGGTGCTCGATTTCCAGTCGGGCATCTACCAGTACCACTACCCGCTCGGCGCATCGTCCCGCGGAGCTCCGGCGCTGACCGTGCGTCAGGACTTCGTCTTCTCGGCGCGCATCAGCTCGAAGACTCCGATTCGCAGCGTCTACTCGCCCACTCACAAGATGGGCGTGAACAAGAAGAACGACGCCGAGGCCATCGCCGGGTTCGAGATGGGCGCGGGCGCCGACATCTCGAAGGATCTCGATCTCTTCTACACGGTCTCTGACAAGGCCATCGGCTTCAGCTTCCTGCCGTACCGGCCCAACCCGGAAGAGCCCGGCTTCTTCATGGCGCTGCTCTCGCCGAAGACCGAGCTCAAGGCCGACGAGGTGCAGCCCAAGCGCATCACCTTCGTGATGGACACGTCGGGCTCGATGATGGGCGAGCGCATCAAGCTGGCGCGTGACTCGCTGAAGTACGGCGTGCAGCGCCTCAACGCGAAGGACGAGTTCAACGTGGTGCGCTTCTCGACCGACGTGGAGTCGCTCTTCGAGAAGCCGCAGCTCGCGAACGAAGCTAACGTGAAGAAGGCGCTCGACTTCATCGGCACCTTCGAAGCGGTCGGCGGCACGGCGATCGACGAAGGCCTGCAGCGCGCGCTCAAAGACGCCGAGGGTCGCGGCGGCATGTCGCACATCGTGCTGTTCGTCACCGATGGTCACCCGACGGTCGGCGTCACCGAGGAGCCCGAGATCTCGAGCCGCGCCAAGGCCGGCAACAAGGGCAGCCGCGTGTTCACCTTCGGCGTCGGTGAAGATCTGAACGCCCGCCTGCTCGACCGCATCGCCGAAGACGGCCGCGGCACGTCGGACTTTGCGCGCGACGGCAAGGACTTCGAGGTGCGCGTCTCGGGCCTGTTCGACAAGGTGGCGAACCCGGTGCTGGCCGACCTCTCGCTCGATCTCGCGGCCTTCGGTGCCTACGACGTGTACCCGAAGAAGCTGCCCGATCTGTTCAAGGGCACGCAGCTGGTCGTCACCGGCCGCTACCGCACGCCGAAGGAGTCGACGGTGGTGCTGTCTGGCTCCATGAACGGCAAGAAGCAGGTCTACGAGTACCGCGCCGACGCCGCGAAGGAGTCGAAGACGTACGACTTCGTTCCGCGCCTGTGGGCCATTCGCAAGGTGGGGTACCTGCTCGACGAGATTCGGCTCAACGGTGAGAAGGCCGAGCTGAAGGACGAGATCGTCTCGCTCGGAAAGAAGTACGGCATCGTGACGCCGTACACCTCGTACCTGGTCGTCGAAGACACGCCGATGCCGGTGGCGAACAACGTGCGCCCGCCGCCTCCGCCGCCGCGCCCGTGGCGTGAAGAGGAAGCCAAGCGCGATGTTCCGTGGAGCGCGCGTCAGCTCGGTGGGCTCGGCGGTGGCGCGAGCGCAGGCCCCGCTGCTTCCGCACCGGCAACGCCTGGCCGAAGGGGCGGAGAGGACGACTTCGACAACGTCTTCGGGGGCGCTGCCGACAAGGCTCCGGCCGAGAAGTCGAAGGGCAACTTCGCGATGAAGCCCGCGCCCGAGCCTGCCAAGGCGCTCGAGTCGGTCGATGGCACGACGGGCATCGCGGTCGCCAAGAAGGTTCGTTCGATGAAGGACGAGATGGTGGCCAACAAGGAGTCCGAGCCGGTGCGCGTCGCGTCGGGTCGCACGTTCCTCTTCCGCATGGGCGGGTGGATCGACTCCGAGGCGGTGAACGGCACGCCGAAGCAGCTCAAGGTGAAGTACCTGTCTGACGCCTACTTCGCGATTCTCAAGGCGAAGCCCGAGCTGAAGGCGGCGCTGTCGCTCGGCAATCGCGTCGTGATCGTCGTCGGCAAGGACAAGAGCCTGGTCATCGCTCCGGAAGATGGCGAGACGAAGGCCGACAAGGTCGCCGACTTCCTGAAGTGAGCTGAGGCAGTGATGTGAACGACGGCCCGGCCCTCCCCACGGAGCGCCGGGCCTCGTCATGTTCAGACCCGACAGAGCACGAACCAGTTGTCGAGACGGCGGGTGCCGCGCCACGCGCGACCGATGCTGACGTGGGTGGAGACGCCGCGGACGACGTCTTTCGTCTGGTTGTAGACGAAGCGGCTCAGACGGGAGCTGTTCGGCAATGGCCTGGGCGCGCCGGTCAACGGCTTCGGCGGAAGGCGCGTGTAATCGACGAGCACCTCGGGGCCTTGCTGAACTGCGACGAAGTAGCCGGGGCCGACGGTGGTCGTGACGAGCGCGGACGTTTCGTTGAAGCCCCAGCGCTCGCTCCTGACGAGTGATGGCTCGTCGGGAACGGCGAAGACCTTGGCGAAGCGGGTGAAGGCGTAGAGCGAGTTGCGGCCTTCATGGCGAACGCCAAGCAGGGGCGTCGTGGTGGCTGGCGCGAGATCATCGAGCGTGAAGTCGCGATGGCCTTCGGCGAGCTCGAACAGCGTGGCTTGTTGGCGGGCCGACAGTGCGAGCACCTGATGGAGTCGAGCCTGCGGAGCGAGCGCGTCGAGGTGACGGGCGATCTCAGTGGCGCTCGTCGAGAGCAGATCGGCAAGAGAAGGCACAGGGCCTGCAGTCTACCGGTCGATGCGTCGGGGCCTGGCTTTCGTTGCGATCGGCGTGGTGCTTTCGCCGTTCATCGTCGTCGAGGGGCTGTATCGCTACGGGTTGTCGTTGGCTGGTGAGCCACACCTGGTGAGCGCGGGCCACATGGAGCGCGTGCATCGTGTGCTGTGGGCCACGTACGAGGCCGGGCCGATCGAACACGTCGAGGCCATCTGGCCGTGGCGGGTGACTCGTCTGGACTACCGGAAGCCCAGCCCCGGGCGAACGATGGCGGGACTGATCGCAAGGCAGGTCAGGTTCGGCCATCAGGGGCACCGGATCGAATGGGCCATCGCTGAAGTCTCATCCATCATCTGGCTCACGCGAAACGCGACAGGCGAAGAGCTGACGAAGACTGCTGCCGATTCGCTGTACTTCGGTCGCGGGGCGCACGGCGTCGAGCGGGGTGCACAGGTCTGGTTCGGCAAGCCAGCCGCCGAGCTTTCGTGGGCGCAGGCCGCAATGCTCATCGGCCTCGAGCAGTCACCAAGGCTCAATGATCCCGTCTGTCACCCAGAGCGAGCCATCAAGCGACGTCACTCCGTGCTCACCAGACTGCGTGCACGAAGCATCATCACGCAGCAGGAGTTCGACGAGGGAAATGCCGAAGCGCTGCTGCCTGCCGGCGCGCTCTCATGCGCTCCGAACCCGCTCGATTCACCGCCCGACGGCGACCTGGAGATCTTCGCGGACGAGTGACGTCGAACTCCCGCGCTCGTGCGCGTGAAACGCCACCTTGCCCGTCTCGGAGACCTTCACCTTCACCTCGATCACCGGCACCGCCCGTGGCGCCGGGTGTTCGATCGGCACGACCAGCTCGAGCACCGTCCGCGCGCTCTTCGCCGAGACGCCGACACCACTGATGAAGCGCACCTTGAACGTCGACTGCTGATCGTCCTGCGTCGAGAAGGTGCTCTCGTACGAGGTCGGCAGGGCCGCGCCCGCCGGGAAGATGGTGGTGAACTCGTCACCAGCCGTCTCGATGCCGAACGTCTCGACGAGCCGGGGAACTTTCGGCTCGGGTTTGCAGCCAGCGAGGGCGAGGCAGAGCAGGGAGAGACGAAGCACCGCCACATCTTCTCACGGCATCAACTGACGGCGATGACCGGAGTCTCCAACGGCCCAGCGATCGGTACCGTTCACCGAGAGGCCGCGCAGGTTCACCATCGAGCCCGCTCCATCGCACTGCTGCCAGCCGGTGCCGGTGTTCTTCAGCACCACGCCCTGATCGCCGACCGCCCACGCGCTGCCGTCTGCAGCGAGGCCGACCGCGTTCAGGCGAACGTTCGTGACAGCCGGGGTGACGAGCGTCCACGTGCCACCGGCGAGGCGAAGAATCGTGCCCGCCGTACCGACTGCCCAACCCGTGTTCGCGTCGGAGAGCACGATGCTCGTGAGCGTCGAGCTCGTCGGGCTCAGCACGGTGGTCCACGTGCCGCTGGCGAGTTTGCGAATCGCTCCACCTTCACCGACGGCCCAGCCCGTCTGCATGTCGATGACATCGACCGCGTTGAGCGTCGTGCCATTGCCAGGCGTGCCCGGCGTGTAGCTGCCGCTCAGAATGCGCGCGTACTGCCCCGAGCGACCGACCGCCCAGCCGTTCTGCGCGTCGACGAGGTCGATCGCGTTGAGGCCCCAGGCGAGCGAGTTCTGCGAGATCGTCCACGTGCCGCCCGAGAGCTTGAGGCCCATGCCGTAGACGTAGGTCGTTCCGCTCACGGCCACGTTCCACGAACCGATCGCCCAGCCGTTCTGCGCGTCGATCAGGTGCACGTCCTTCAAGTCGTACGCCTGGGTTCCCGAGGGCGTGGAGACACTGGTCCACGTTCCGTTGTCGAGCTTGAGCACCGTGCGGCCATCACCCACCGCGTACGCCGACGAACCAGCGGTCGCGATCGCGCGAAGGCTGCTGGTCACCGTCGGCAAGGACGTCTCGACGCGCGCTGCGGTGCAGGCGACGGTGATCGAACAGTCGGGATCGCAGGAGCACGTTCCGGTGCACGACGAGTTCGTGTTGCACGAGCACGCGTTTCCGCCACCCGCGGAGCCTCCGGCCGCAACCGTTCCACCGCCTGCGTTACCTCCGCCGAGCACCGTGCCGCCTCCGGCCGAGCCGCCCGCAGCGACGACGCCGCCACCGCTTCCCCCACCGAGCACCGTGCCGCCCGCTGTGCCTCCGCCCATGCCGCCTGCGCTCGCCGTTCCGCCAGCGGCACTTCCGCCACCGAGCATCGCGTTGCCTCCACCGCTCGTGAACGACGCGCGGCAGACCTGCCCGTCACACGTCTCGTTCGAGCCGCACGCGAAGCACTGTGCGCCGTTGCTTCCGCACGCGAGGGCTCCCGTTCCTGCGTGGCACTGACCAGCACCGTCGCAGCAGCCCGAACACGTTCGCGAGTCACACGTCGCGGGAGCCGCAGTTCCGCAGCCGGCCAGAAACGACAACGCCACCATCAACACGAAGGTTTTCATGCCCCGTGATTCGTCCGGGTGCGTCTGGCGGGGACATTTTCCTTCTTGTGGTACGAGCGGCCATGCTGACGACGCAGGCGCCGACGCCGAAAGCCGTGCTGGTGGGTGTGCAAGTGCACGGAGTGACTGATGTCGAGCACGCCGCCGACCTCGCCGAGCTGGGCCGCCTCGTTCACACGCTCGGGTTCGAAGTCGTCGCGACGGTCTCCCAGAAGCGGGAGCGCCTCGCGTCGGGTTCGGTGCTCGGGAAGGGCAAGTTGAAGGAGCTGGCGGCGATCACCGGCGGCACGGGAGAGATTCCGTCTGGCGCGAAGGAGCGCAGCTCGAAGGCGAAGGAGGCGTGGGAAGCCGAAGAAGCTGAAGAAGAAGAGGTCGAGGAGGAAGAAGAGGCGCCGGCAGAAGGTGAGGCCGCTCCGCCGCAGGTTCGCGCGACCGTGGTGGTCGTCGATCACGAGCTGTCACCCAGCCAGGCACGCAACCTCGAGAAGGCGACTGGCGCGCAGGTGCTCGATCGCACCGGCGTGATCGTCGACATCTTCCACCGTCACGCGAAGAGCCGCGAAGCGCGCATGCAGGTCGAGATCGCCCGGCTCGTGTACGTGGCTCCGCGGTTGCGTGAGGCGCCGGGTGGTACCGAACGTCAGCAGGGCCGCGGCGCCGGCGAGTCGTCGTTGGAACTCGATCGCCGCAAGATTCGAGATCGCATCGCCGAGCTCCGCGAGCAGCTCGCCACCATTCACGCCGATCAGGATCAGCGCCGCTTCGCCCGCCGCGATCAGCTGCGAGTGGCGCTCGTCGGATACACGAACGCGGGCAAGTCCTCGCTCATGCGCGCGCTCACCGGGAGCGAAGTGCTCGTCGCCGATCGTCTCTTCGCCACGCTCGACACCACGGTGCGTGCGCTCCAGCCCGAGACGCGGCCGCGAATTCTGATCTCCGACACCGTCGGCTTCATCAAGAAGCTGCCGCACGATCTCGTGGCGTCGTTCAAGTCGACGCTCGACGAAGCGCTCGAGGCGTCGTTGCTGCTGCTCGTGGTCGATGCGTCGGACCCGACGTGGCGGGCCCAGCTCGAGGTCACGCGCGGCGTGCTGGAGGAGATCGGTGCCGGCTCGGTGCCGCACCAGCTGCTCTTCAACAAGGCCGATCGGCTCGACGCTGCGACCCGCGCGGCGCTCCTTCAAAGTCACCCAGACGCGGTCGTCCTGTCGGCGCACGCTCCTGAAGACGTCACGGCGCTTCGGCAACGACTCATCGACTATTTCGAAGCCTCGATGACGGAAGCCTCACTGGTCATTCCATACGCGAAGCAGGCGATCGTCGCGCAGGTGTACGAGAACGCACGCGTCGTCTCGGAGTCGTTCGACGAGACCGGCCGCACGATGGTGGTGCGCGCGCTGCCCGGAGCGATGGCCCGTCTCACGCGACTGTTGGGTTAGCGTCATGGCGTGCCCTTCACTCTCGAGCCCCGCTTCGTCGCAACGCCAGCTTCGTCGTACGCCGTCTTCGCGCATGGGGGCGGGGTGTTGCTCTTCCCCGGCATGTACGGCACCGAGCTGAGCGCGCTGGGCCCTGCGTACTGGTCCGAGACGGGTGAGACGTTCGTTCCCGCGCCGATCGACGGAAGCGCAGTGAACCTCGGCGCGACGCCCGTCGTTCGGCCGATGTTCAACGGCGTCGTGACCCCGAAGGGCTTCGCCTTCTGTGAGGCTTACGGGCACCACGCCGCGGCGCTCTCGATCGGGCCGACGGCTCGCCTCGCGCCCTCGGGCTTCGTGCCGCCGCCCGAGAGCCTGCGCATCAACGATCTCCTCATCGACGCGAAGGGCACCTGGTGGCTCGCGGGCTACAACAACGGCGACGAAGCGAAGGGCCGCATCTATTCGAGTCCCGACGGCAAGACGTGGACGCTGGCGGTGCAGGGCAAACACTGGACGCTCGCGAGGCTGCTGGCGAACGGTGATCGACTCATCGGGTTGCAGTTCAAGCAGTTCAGCGAAGTGACGCCCGACGGCATCGTGAAGCTGGGGAGCGCGAAGGCGCATCTCGATGACGCCGTGTTCACCTCGAACGCCATCGTCGCGGTCGGTGAGGGGCTCGTCAGCGTGCTCGGCACTGGCGCGAAGAAGACGAAGTACGCACCGTGCCCGATTCCGTCGAAGCCCATCAGCCTGCTCGCCACCGCCGATGGTGTGCTGATGGGCGGTCAGCAGGGGCTCTTCCACGCTGCTGACGGGCTCGAGTGGAAGCAGATCTCAGCTGCTCCCGTGATGGCGCTCGTCGACTCGAAGTCGGGCCCGCTCGTCGTGTTGCCGAAGTCCGAAGTGTTCGCGCTGCGTCACTGATTCGGAGCGACCGTTCGATACACCGTCGTACCGCTGATGAAGAGCCAGCCGTCTCCGCGCGAGATCAGGTGGCTCGGGCCAGCCTGCGACGTGCCGTGCAGGTCGGGCATCGTCAGCACCAGAGAGCGCTCGGCCGGGTTGGTGAGCGAGACCTTCCACAGGCCTTCCTCCAGGCCGACCTTCGCGATGGTGAAGACGTCGCTCGGCAGCAGCACCGTCGTCTCTCGCTGAATGCCCGAGCCCTTCAGCAAATCGATCGCGCTGGCCGAATCGAACGGTGCGCGGGCGAGCACGGCGTCGGCGTTGCGGTACTCGACGAAGTAGAACGCGTCGGTGTCGGCCATGACGAACTTGCTGTCGAGCGAGCCACCCGAGACCACGACTTGATCGTCGTTCGCCGTCGTGTCGTACGCGCCGATGTTCTTGAACGAGTACTGGTTGTCGGTCGTGCCGACGTAGAAGACGTACTGCCCGACCGCCGCGAAGTGCGGGTAGTTCAGGTATGAGCGCGCCCACGTCGCGGTGCCACCGGCGAGCGGCAGCTTCTTGATGCCGAGGCCCGAGAGCCCGTAGCGCGCGTCACCGCCGATGCCGCAGTAGATGAACTGGCCCGAGACGACGAGATCGGAGCACCCGTAGTCGAGGCCCGAGATCGTCGACGGCGTCGTCATGCCAGGGTCGAGGCGGCGCAGACCCATCGTCTCGCCCCAGAACACGGCTCCGTTCTTCACCGTCAGCGGTGAGAGCACCTTGCCGCTCGCGATCGTGCGCGTCTGCTTCGAGGTGAGATCGACCGCGACGAGATCGCGCGCCGCCTGGTTGAGCGACGCCGTCGTCGAGACGAAGAGCTGATCGCCCGCCACCACCGCCGAGTACACGTATTGCGTGTTCGGCAACGTCGCGACCGTCTCGACGCACAGGCGCTTCGTCGACGAACACACCGAGCCGCCAGGGCACGTGCCGCACGTCTGGCCATTCACCACGCCGCAGACCGCGTTCGCCTGCGTGCACGCGTCGGCCTGACACTGACCGGTCGACGGTTCGCAGCGCTGGCCTGCGCCACAGGTGACGCCGGTACACAGCGACTCACAGGTGTTGCTCGCGTTGCAGCGCTGGCCGGCCGCGCAGGTCGCGCACTGGAGGGTTCCTCCGCACCCGTCTGGCATCGAGCCACACGCGCCGTTGCACGTCTTCGGCGTGCACGTGGGGCCGGGGCCGGTCGCCATGCAGACCTGCGCGTCGCGGCTGACGATGCCGGTCGCGCTGCAGCGATAGCCGTCGGTTCCCGCGCAGAGCGTTCCACCACACGCGAACTCGCGAACGCCGCCCGAGGTCATCACTTCGCAGCGGCAGTCGGGCTGAAGGGCGGGTCCACAACCAACGACGAGGAGCAGAAGGGCGAGCCAGGTTTTCATGGCCCGTCAGTCGTCGGGCCGCGAAAAGGTGGGACAAAAGAGTTTTCAGGGCGGCAGCAACACGCGAATCCGGTTGTTTCCGGAGTCGACGACGAACACCCGGCCTGAGCCGTCGTTCGCGACCGCGATTCCCCACGGGGTCGCCAGGGTGCCTTTGCCGGGAAGCTCCTGCAGGCGATTGCTCATGGGCAGTGACGGGTCGATCAGCACCACACGCTGATTCAACGAGTCGCTGACGAACACCGTGTCGTTGGGGCCGGCGGCGAGGCCGAGCGGTTGGTTGAGCGAGGTCGCGAGTGGTGCGCCCGGCGTGCAGTTGGCTCCGAAGATCGTCGAGACGCGGCACTGCATGGCCGTTGGCGTCGCGATTCGCCGAATGGCGCAGTTGTTCTTGTCGGCCACCAGCACGTCACCTGCTTCGTTCAACGCGACGGCGCTCGGCCCGCGGAAGAGGGCGGTGTTCTGGGCGCGGCAGTCGGGGATCGTGGAGTTGAACTGCGAGCCGCAGCAGTAGTTCTTGCCGCATGGGCCGTCGACGAAGCTGAAGGTGTCGGCGCGGCCAGCAAGCGTGCCGAGCAGACTCGAGCGCGTCGACGCGAAGCGCACGAGCTGATGCTCCATGTCGGCGATGTAGACGATGCCCGCGTCGGAGTCGGCCACCAGCCCCATCGGCCCCGCGATGTCGCCCGGGCCCACCGTACCGGGCGAGCTGTCGTAGCAGCGCATGAAGCCCATCCGCCCCATGGCGCACGTTCCACTGAAGCTGCGCACGCGGCCGGTCGTGTCGAGGCTCTTCACGCACTGCTCGCGGGTGTCGGAGACGTAGACGATGCCCCGCGAATCGACCGCGATGCCCTGCGGCTCGACGAACACCGGCTGTGAGATCGTCGTGACTTCGCCGTTGAGATCGATCTTCCGAATCACGCGATTGCCCGTGTCGGCGACGAAGAGCTGACCTGCTTCATCGATGGCGAGCGCGGTGGGCTGATTGAACTGTGCAACCGCAATCGGACCATCCATCAGCCCAGCCGTTCCGGTGCCCGCGAAGTCCACCAGCTTCCAACCCGGAGGTTGTCCTGCGTCGACTCCTGCATCGCTCGAGGCGCCAGCATCGACCGGCACCATCACGCCCGCATCGAACCCACCCACGGGAACGCACGCGACGAGCAGCACCAGCGGGAGCGCCCTCATTTCGGCTCCACGAGTCTGATGCGGTGGTTCGAGCCGTCGGACACGAAGATGCGGCCGCTGCCATCGACTGCCACGCCAGCCGGGAATTGGAACTGCGCCTCGAGCGCTGGCCCGTCCATGAAGCCCTTCACGCGAGTGCCGGCGATCACGCCCAGCACGCCGTTCTCGTCGACGGTCGCGATGCGGTGGTTGCCCGTGTCGGCGACGACGGCCAGGCCTGCGAGCGGGCCACGGCCTGCCGCGACCCCCCACGCGTTGCGAATGATGCCGCTGGTGTCTTCCGAGACGAACATCGGGCAGCCGGCGCGCCCCAGCGTGGTGATGGCGCAGCCGGGCTGGAGCTGCATTCGGCGCAGCGCGCAGTTGTAGACGTCGGTGACGTAGACGACGCCGGGCGACGCGACGGCGATGCCCGAGGGGCCGTTGAACTTCGCTCCCGTCGCGCTGCCGGAGCACTGGGTGGTGAAGCTGCAGGTGCCGTCGGTGATCGGCGCCGTGCCCGAGCCCTGACCCGCGAGGGTTCCCGCCGCGCCGCTGCGCAGGTCGATCCACCGAACGCGATTGCCGGAGATCTCGGTGACGAGCAGGTACGGGTCGGAGAACGCCACCGCCGAAGGCCGGGCGAAGCGTGACGGGTTCGGCGAGTTCAGACACTCGTTCGCCTGCTGCGTGCACGAGCCCCCGATGACCGACACGACGCCGGCAGGGGTGCGCTGCAGCACGCAGTTCTTGCCCGTGTTGGCGACGTAGACGTTGCCGGAGGGATCGACCGCGACGCCTTCGGGGCCGTCGAGCGCGGTGCCGCCGCAGGGCCAGTCGTTCGGCGCGAGCGTGCTCACGTTTCCATCAGGGTCGATGGTGCGAATGCAGTTGTTGCCGGTGTCGGCGACGTAGAGCAGGCCGTTGGAGTCGAGCGCGACCTGCGACGGCGACGCGAGCTGTGCGTCGGCGCCCTTCGCATCACGGAAGCCGCGCGTGGAGCCAGCGAAGGTCGACACCGTCCATGAGCGGGGGCCCGCATCAGAGGCCATCGTCCCGCCGTCCTGATTCATCGAGCCGGCGTCGTTGACGAGCGGGCCCACGGCCGTGCACCGATAGGCGATGCAGCAGTTGGCGCAGCCGCAGTTCTGATCGGACACGCACTCGACGCCGAACGGGCTCGAGATCGTGCACGCGCTCACGAAGGCGAGGAGCAGGGCGAGGCGCGTCACCATGTGAACACCGCTCCGAGGCCGAGGGCTGCCGTGAGGCCCATCGAGATGTCCGAGGCGAGCGACCAGCCGGTGAGCGACCGCGACTCGTCGCCGGTGAGTGGTCGCGAGAGGGAGGCGTAGTCGTTTCGGAGGCTCAGCGAACGGCCTCCCGCGATGGCCCACGCGATGCCGGTGATGACGGCGGCCCCAGCGACGAACCAGAACGCGGGGCGTGGGTGAATCGGCAGCTCGAAGCCCTTCACGAAGCCGGCGCTGCGGGGCGCCGACACATACTTGAGCGTCGTGAGGTCGAGCTGCGCGCCCTCGGCCACCGTCACCGGAGCGACGTTCAACTTGTCGGGCAGCACCTGCTTCACGACGTACTTGCCGGGCACCACCGCCATCGCGAGCGCGTGCTCGGCGTCGGAGTTTCCTTCAGCCACCACGAGCCGCTCGGTCTCGTCGACGACGACGTAGCGTTGGCCTGCGCCCTTCGGCAGCACCAGCCGCGCGCTCGCCTTCGCGGGCCACGTCACGATCAGATCGCCTTGCCCCTTGAGCTCGTAGCGGAACGCCGGCTTCTGCGGCACGAGCGTCGCGGCGGTGTCGGCCTCGGTTCGTTGGTGCGCGTAGCGATACGACTCCGAGAGCGTGACCTGCCCGTCTTCGTCGCCATCGGCTGCGCCGCGCAGGCCCGAGACGAAGTGATGCGTGAAGACCGAGCCCTGCAGCGCGCGCTGCTCTTGCGAGAGCTCGTCAGCGCCGCTCGACGTGAGCACGGCCAGCCCGCGAACGGTGAGCTCGTCGACGACCTTCACGTCGAAAGGGGCGACCGGCGTTCCACCCTTCGTCGCAAGAATGGCGCCCGCGCGGCACGCATCGAACACGCCGACGCGCACGGTGGCCTGGGTGTCTCGGAGCCGCTGGTACAGCTCGTCGAAGCCGAGCGGCTCTCCGCGCAGGTGCAGCATCGTGCTGTCGGCGTGACCCGAGTAGTAGACGAAGACGAGTGACGGCCCGTTGCTGGTGCGCGCTGCCTGCCCAAGCGCGTCGAGCTTCTGCCGCACCATCGCCGTGTCGGGCTCGCGCAACACCGTGACGCGCTCTTTCGGAAACTGGCCGAGCTCGATCAACACGCCCGCGACGCGCTCGGCATCTGACTGCGCGTGGCGCAGCGGCTTGTCGAGCTCCCAGCCCGAGTTCGCGCCGATGATCAACGCGTAGCGCTCTTCCGCCGACGCGAGCGTCGAAGCCACCAGCACCACCGCGAAGAGCCACCGCACGCTCGTGCCGTACCACGCCAGAACGCAGCGCCGGAAGGTGGCCACCTGGCTCACTTCACCCAGTCGAAGACGGCCGTCAGCCCCTGTGGTTCTTCGCCGCGCTCGATCTGTCGAAGCAGCGGGGCGAGCTCGAACGGCTTTTCACTGAACACGGCCCAGACGCGCTCCTTGCCGCGCACGTCGTCGAGGGCGATGGCGCTCTGCAGCAGCGGCTCCTTCGCCTTGTACGGCGCCGCCTGCTGGCTGCCGAACGGGTGATAGGTCGACACTTTTCCTGCGCCGTCGCGGGAGATCACCGCCACGAAGCCATCGGCCGGAGCGGTGATCGAGAACCGCACGTGATCGCCAGGGCGCACCGTCGCGCCGTTCTCGAGGCGCTCGACCGGGTCGTCACCGCGCTGGCGGAACACGGTCAGCACGACGGAGCCCTTCACCGAATGCTCGGGCTCCACGGGCGGCTGAATGAAGAAGACGAGCATCGCCGCCGCAGCCGCTGCGAGTGGCAACCAGAGCAACCACCGGCGCTTCGGCTTCTCGAGCTTCGCCGCGAGCGGGCCGGGTGGGTGCCGAATGAGGAACGCTGCCGAGTCGGCGCGGAGCTCCTCGACCCGGGCGCGCTCTTTCGCAGACTCTGCGATCGCCCGCTCGACCTTCGCGAGGCTCTCACCCGTGAGATCGCCTGCGACGTAGCGCTCGAGCAACGCGTCAGGCAGTGGCCGTGGCTCGCTCATGCGGCTCCTTTCGGCGTGAAGCGCTCCGCCCGTTTGTTGGCGCGCTCAGCGAACGCGGCGAGGGCTCGGCCGACCGTCTTGCGCGAGATGTCGAGCGTCTCGGCGATCTCCGACGTGGTGTGGCCTTCGACGAAGTACAGCATCGCGCACGTCAGCGTCTGTTCGTCTTCGCCCTTCGTCAGCAACGCAAGATCGTGCGTCGCTTCGACCCGCACCGTTCCTCCGTCACTCGAGGGCAGCTGCACCGTCGGCGCTTCGGCGTCTTCCTCCGCAGTCAGCGAGCTCAAGCGCCCATGCCATCGCGCGCGCCGTCGCAGGCGGTCGACCGACTGGTACGTCGCCATCTGGTACAGCACCGTGAAGGGGCTCGCGGCTCCCGTGAGCTTCCCGTCGAGCTTGAAGTAGCCGAGGAACACGTCCTGCGTGACGTCGTGCGCTTCTGCTTCGTCTCCACCGAGCAGTGACTTCGCGCGCCGAAACACGGCGGGCGCAAACCGGCGGTACAGCTCGTTGAAGCGCTCGGTCGAGGCCGCCATTCGGGCGCAGCCTCGCGCACTCGGACTGAAGCCCCAAGCTTCTGCTGTCGACTCCATGGCCATGTGTCGAACCAGCCGCACTCGAGGGGACATCTTTTTCGACCAGTCGAGCTGCGCTACGACGACCGAATGTTCCAACGCCTGCTGCCGGTGGTGCTCGTCCTGCTCGTGGGGTGCAAGCGCGAAGCGGTCGTGAAGGAGATCGCCGTAGCCGATGCGGCCGCCCAGTTCCTCGCGAAGACGGCGACGCCGGTCGACGCCAACACGCCCGAGTACCGCGAAGGCGCAGGGTGGATTCCGGGCGCCGTGCTGCTCGACGACTACCTCGAGTACCCGGTCTCGGTGCTGCCGGCCGATCACGATCGGCCGCTCGTCTTCTACTGCACGAGTCGAATGTGAACGGCCTCGCATGAAGCCGCCGGTCGGGCGGCGAAGAGCGGGTGGACGAACGTGTCGGTGATGTCCGAAGGCATGAAGGGCTGGAAGGCCGGCGGTCACGGGGTGAGCCACTGAGGTTTCGGTCGAGGTTCTCCGCACGCCCACCGCAACAGATCGGTTAACAAGCGGTACCTGCCCGGGGGAGTCATGATCTCGATCGTCGTCGCTGTGGCACTGGCCGCTGCTCCATTCAAAGGCGCGAGCGCCGGCATTTCGCTCTCTGGCATTCCGCCCGAGCGCAGCGAGTTCTACAGCGAGTTCGTCGCGCAGCAGATGGCGGCGCAGGGCGTCTCGGTCGTCACGCCCAAACAGATCGCGACCCTGCTGGGGCTCGAGCGGCAGCGCCAGCTCCTCGGGTGCTCCGACGCGGCGACCAGCTGCATCGCCGAAATGGCGTCAGCGCTCGGTGTCGACGGCGTGGTGATGGGCGAGGCCGCGAAGCTCGAGTCGGGCGGTTTTCAGGTCTCGTTGAAGGTCGTCTGGAGCCGCGACGGTCGGCCGCTCATCGTCTTCACGGGCCGAGCGGCAGACGAGGGTGGTTTGCTCGACGTGATGGGCAAAGGCGCCCAGCTGATGGCCCGCGACCTCACCGAGGGCGACTGGGTTCGGCTGACGACGGCGCCGGCGTCGCACTCCATCACGCCCTCGTCGCCCACGAAGATCGCTGGCCTGACGCTGCTGGGCGTAGGCGCCGTCGTCACCGGAGTTGGTGTGCTCGGTTTCGTTCGGGGTGGCTCCATCGCCCAACAGCTCGGCACAGGCTCCTTCTTGAGTCGCGACGAGGCGGTCGCCGTGGCGAGCGAAGGCAAGCTGATGCAGACGATGGGCTTCGTCGGCCTCACCGTTGGCGCGGCCTGTCTGGTCTCGGGCGGGCTGCTGACGCTCCTGGGGTTCTCTGGTGACGTGCGGCCGGTCGCGTGGCTCTCGCCGCAGTCCGTGGGGCTGGGGTGGGCGGGGGTGCTGCCATGATGCGATGGCTCGCTGCACTCGTCGTCGTGCTCGCCGGCTGCAACAACTTCGACGCGCTCGTCGAGCGGTGCGTGGCCGAAGGGCGGTGTGGCGCGGCCGCCATGCAGCAGGACGGTGGGCCGAACAACGTGCTGGCGCCCGTCCTGACGGCCACGCCAGGTCAGCTCAGCTTCTCGCTGGTCGGCGGCGAGATGGCCCCGTCGAAACGGGTGACCCTCTCGAACCTCGATGGCGGCGTCGCGAACTCGGTCACGGTCAACCTGGGTGGCACCAACGCTGGAGACTTCGCGTTGTCGACGGCCTGCGGTTCGACCCTGAGCCCCGGGCAGAGCTGCCCCATCGATCTCACCTTTCGCCCTGTCGATCAGTCGGTGTCGACGCGCAGCGGCGTGCTCGAGGTTCGCGCTGCGGGCGCGCCCGTGGTGCAGGTGCCGCTCTCGGCGACCATCACCCCGTCGCTCGAGGTGCCGACCCTCGTCGAGTTCGGAGACGTGCGCGTGGGCACCATGAAGAGCACCAGCCTCGTGGTGCGCAACCTCTCGACCCGGCCCGCCAACCTCGTTCCGACGGTGCTCTCGCCCTACAGCGTCGAGTCGAACGGCTGCGCGAGCGTGGCGGGCATGCAGGCCTGCATGATTCAGCTCAGCGTCGCGATCAGCCAGCCCGGCACCCGCGACGACACCATTCAGATCGCCGTCGGCGGCACGAGCTTGACCTTCACGGTGCCCGTTCGTGTTCGCGGCGTCACCGGCGGCGTCGTTCAGCTCGAGCCGCAGGATCTGTTCCCCACCTCGGAGGAGAGCGAGCTCGTGGGGCAGGCGCGAGATCGCACCTTCTCGCTCCGCAACACCGGCACTCAGACGATTGGCCCCATCTCGCTCTCATTGAGCGCTGATGGAGGGTTCTCGTTGCTCGACGCGGGCTGCGACCTCCTCGACGCTGGGGCTTCGTGCTTCGGCGTGGTGCGGTTCGCGCCCACGAGCTTCGCGACGTTTGGCTTCACGCTCTCGGCAGACGCGGGCCCCGCTGGCGGCGATTCACTCTCGGACCAGGGCTACGCACGCCAGTCGTTCACGGTCACGCTCCAGGTCTCGCCACCGAACGCCGGCCCGCTCATCACCGTCGGCTCCAATCAATGCGCCAACACGTGCACGAACCAGGTGCTGGCCGACGTGCGCACCCCGCCCACGCTGGTTGCCACGACGAAGCGAACCGTGGCCTTCGACCTGGGCAACTGGGTCGGCGACTGCATGGGCTCCGCGACGACTGCGTGTTCGTTCGTGATGAACCAGGACCGCGCCGTGACGCTGAACACCGACATCGTGCCGGTCATGTTCGAGTCGGTCACGACGGTGTTGGGCAACTTCGGGGTCGACGGCGGAGCACTCTTGACGGCCGACGCCATCTGCAACGCCGACGCGCTCGATGGTGGCCTGCCGGGCACCTACCGCGCGTTTTTCGCGACGGCCGACGCCGGCATCTTCTCGCGGTTCCGCGTCGGTGACGGCTACGCCAGCGCCTCAGCCGATCGGTTCCCCGTGGCGACTCTGCTGGCGCCCCTGAGCGCACAGCTCCTCACCTCGCGCGGCCAGATCTCGACCTCGACGGGCTTCTGGACCGGCATCGAGATCGACGGAGGGACGTCGAGCCTGAACTGCCAGAACTGGACGAACTCGGTGGGCGGCGGCAACCCTCCGTACGGCCGCCTGGGCCAGAACTCGGCAGGCGCGTGGTGGTCGGTCGCCGGCAACGAGAGCTGCGGGTACTCGCACCCGCTGCTGTGTCTGGGTACGGGCACGGGTCGACCCGCGACGGCCAACGATCGGGTCTCGGTCGACGGAGGCGCGGTGATGTTCGTGATGCAGCGGCCCCCGGCTGACGCGGGCCTTCCAGACGGGGGCTGGTCGAGCCCGACTCGAAGCGAACTCGATGGAGCGTGCCGCATGGCGGCTTCGTCGCTCGGTCGCACGCAGGCCTTTGCCTATGTCGGCTTGATGACCCCGGCCGTTTCGCTTGGCTCGTTCGACGCCGGCGCTGGGACTCCGCTCGTCAGGCTCGACGGGAAGCCGCTCGCGCCCTCCGCCGACACCTTGCGGACGAACTGGGTCCCCCTGGTCCCGATCGCCTTCGCGCTCTCGTTGGATGGTGGCGTGTCATTCGCGAGGCGCGGTGTGCTCGCCGGGAATGATTGGGGCTCCGGTCGCTCTCAGGTCAGCGACTCCTTCACCGTGAACTGCGGTGGCTCGCTCTACCTCGGTGACCCGTCGTCGACGGCCGATTGGTGGGGCCCCGCGTCGTCGACGTCGTCCACGGGCGTCACCTGCAACGACCTCTGGTTCTATTGCGTCACGCCGCCCTGACCCGCATCACGGCCCGAACCGGAGCACAGGAACCTTCGGTTCGCGCCGGTGTCTGACGAGCCGCGCCCGCTGTTGCACAGGCGCCTCACTCACACCTTGGAGTCGTCATGCGTCTGTCCGCGCTCGCGGTGGCGTCGTTGTGTGCCTGCACCAGCTCGTCTCGGCCCGAACCGGTCGCGAGCCCTGCGACCCAGAAGCTGAAGGAGGCGAAGGTGGAGAAGAGGGCCGAGCAGCCGCCCCAGAAGAGGGTCGAGTCGATCGCCGATGCACTCGCCGCGGTTCAGACCGCGCCGCCGCGCCAGGCCGCAGAAGCTGAAGGCACCGCGCAGAGCGAGGAGCGCCGCCTGCTGGTCGTCGCGACCGCAGAGAAGGGGCTCAGCGACCCCGTCGGCACTTCCGGAGTCGGGAGCACCGCAGACGTCGGGCTTGGAAGTCGCGCCGTGGGCACGAGGGGCATCACCCATGGGCTGATTGGGGGCTCGGGGGTCGGGTACGCGATGGGCAAGGGGCTGGGCGGGCTGGGCACGGTCGGCGGAGGTCGTGGGGGCGGCGGCTCGTATGCGCTTGGCGCGAAGGGCGGCAGCAGCGCGCGCTTCGGCATCGTGCTGGCTGCTCCCGGCGACGGGGTCGACGCCACCGAGTCGTACGGCGACTACGGCGTGAACGGGTGGACTGTCGCGGAGAAGGATCACCTCTCGACCTTCGCCGCCGACGTCGACACGGCCTCGTACACGGTGGCGCGCCGCAAGATCCTCTCTGGCTCGCTGCCGCCGACCGAATCGGTGCGTGTCGAAGAGTTCGTGAACTACTTCCGCTACGCGTACCCGCAACCCACCGACGGCGCGCTCGGCGTCACGATGGAGGCCGCGCCGTCTCCTTTCTCTCCCGGCAAACACCTGCTGCGCGTCGGCGTGCAGGGCAAGCGGCTGACCATGTCGGAGCGCAAACCCGCGCACCTCACCTTCCTCGTCGACGTCTCTGGCTCGATGCAGTCGGCCGACAAGCTGCCACTGGCTCAGCGCGCGCTCCGCATGCTGGTCGATTCGCTGCACGATGGAGACACGGTCGCGCTCGTCACCTACGCAGGCGCCGTTCGCCTGGTGCTGCCGCACACCGGCATGGAGAAGAAGGCGCAGATTCACGAGGCGATCGCGTCGCTCACCGCGGGCGGCTCGACGGCGATGGCGAGCGGCATCGAGCTCGCGTACCAGCAGGCGACGAAGGTGCTCGACGGGCAGTCGCTCTCGCGCGTGGTGATTCTGAGTGACGGCGACGCGAACGTCGGCCCGACGGGCCCGCAGGAGATCCTCAAGCTCATCGCCGGCCACGTGAAGGAGGGCGTCACCGTGACGACCGTCGGCTTCGGCATGGGCAACTACAAAGACGACGTGATGGAGCAGTTCGCCAACAAGGGCAACGGCAACCACTACTACGTGGACTCGTTGTTCGAGGCGAAGCGCATCTTCCAGACCGAGCTGGGCGGCACGCTCGAGGTGATCGCCCAGGACGTGAAGCTGCAGGTCGACTTCGATCCCGCGCAGGTGAAGCGCTACCGCCTCATCGGCTACGAGAACCGCGACATCGCCGACCGCGACTTCCGCAACGACAAGGTCGACGCCGGCGAGATCGGCGCGGGCCACACGGTGACCGCGATGTACGAGGTCGAGCTGCAGCCCGGCGCTGGCGATGCGCTGTGTACGGTGCGGGTGCGCGCGAAGAAGCCACGTGGCACCGAGGCCTCGGAGGCGGCCTTCCCCTTCAAGGCCTCGATGCTCACGAGCCGCTTCGATGGTGCGTCTGACGACTTCCGGTTCACGACGTCGGTGGTGGGCGCGGCCGAGCTCTTCCGTCAGAGCGAACACGCGCGCGGGTGGAACCTCGACGCCATGCTCGAGATCGCGCGCAGCGCCCGTGGCACCGCAGCCGACCGCGCCGAGTTCGTGTCGCTGCTCGAGCGGGCGCGCCCGGTGCTCAAGGCCGTCGCGGTTCGGTGAGGGCGACCATCGCGTCGATGAACAGCCGCACCTTCGGAGGCAGGTTCGAGCGGCTCGGGTAGATGAGCGAGATGGGGCGCACCATGGCGGGCTTCGGGCCGAAGAGGATCTTCAGCTTGCCGCTGCGCACCGCGTCTGCGCAGACGAGCGAGGGCACCCGCGCCACCCCCACGCCTTCGATCGCCGCGTCGCACGCCACCTCGTAGTCGTTCACCATCAGCACCGGCTCGAGGCGCGCCTTCACGGTGCCCACCTGCCACACCTCGAACGGGCTCAAGCCGATGCAGCGGGTCTTCTCGAGCTCGGTCGCCTTCGGTTTGCCGTGCTTCGCGAGGAACCCCGGGCTCGCGACGAAGAACATCGGGCCTTCGCCGAGCGAGCGTGACACCAACGACGAGTCGTCGAGGGGCCCCAGGTGAACGGCGACGTCGATGCCCTCTTCGATGAGGTCGATGCGCCGGTTCGCGAGCACCAGCTCGATGCGCACGAGCGGGTGGCGCGAGAGGAACTTCGAGATGACCGGCGCGAGGTAGCGGCGGCCGTAGAGCGTCGGCGACGAGATGCGCAGCAGCCCGGCCGGCTCTGCCTGTTGTTGCTGCACCTCGTGGTTCGCCTCGTCGATCTCGGTGGCGATGGTGGAGCAGCGGTCGAAGTAGGTGGCGCCGATCTGCGTCACCCGCAACCGCCGCGTGGTTCGCTCGAGGAGCCGCACGCCGAGCTGCGTCTCGAGGTTCTTGATGCGCTCGCTCGCGGTCTGCTTCGTGATGCCCTGCCGCCGCGCAGCCTCGCTGAAGCTGCCTTCACGAACGACGGCGGCGAACAGCACCATGTCGGCGGGTGAGATCATGCGTCAGGAATAACCTGACAAAGAGTTCGAGGGCCACCGCATTGTCAGGTCGACTTCGCAGCCTCAAGGTGGGCCCATGAAACTCCATGCAGCGCCCCGCACCCGCGCCGTTCGCCCCCGGTGGATTCTGGAGGAGCTCGAAGTTCCCTACGAGCTCGTGAAGACCGACGGGCCAAACCCACTGCACCCACTCGGCGAGGTGCCCGTGCTCGTCGATGGCGACGTCACCCTCTTCGAGTCACCGGCCATGTGCCTGTACCTGGCCGATCGATTCCCCGAGAAGAAGCTGGCGCCGGCGATCGATTCACCTGATCGCGGGCCGTACCTGCAATGGCTCCTCTTCGCAGAGACCCACCTCGAGTCGTTGGTGCTCGACGTCTACCGCGGCGCGCAGGTCGATCACGCGCGTCTGAAGCTGGTGCTCGACGTGATCGAAGCGCGCGTTCGTGCACGCAGCTTCGTGGTTGGCGACGCCTTCACCGCGGCCGACGTGGTGCTCGCGTCGATTCTGCACCTGGCGAACACGCTGAAGCTGCTGGAGGACCGGCCCGGCCTGCTGCCGTACCTGCGCCGCCAGGTGGAGCGCCCCGCCATCAGGCGCGCCGTCACGTACTGATCACTGCTGGGGCTGCGGCGGCATGCCCGACGTGAGCTGCTGTTTGATCTGCGCAATCGCGCCCCGCATCATCGGCGGCACTTCATCGGGCGGTGCCGTACCGACGTACGCCTCGAAGTTGCGAACGGCGCGGCCAGGGTCGTTCTGATCCATCGACAGCATGCCGGCGTACAGGTTGCCCGCGTACGCGTCGGGGTAGAGCGCGGCGAGCCGCTCGAGCTCACCCAGCGAGCCCGTCACGTCGCCATCGACGGCGAGCATGATGGCCCGGCACACGCGGGTCTTCACGTGAAACGGGTCGAGCATCGAGGCGCGCTGAATGAACGGGCGTGCCTCCTGAAAGCCCTGCTTGCTGATGAGGTACAGGCCCGCCTCGGCGAGCGCGTCGATGTCGTCGGGCGACTTCTGCACTGCGGCGAGCAGCGACTCGAGGCGCATGTCCTGCTGGGGCTCCTGGGGCTCCTGCGGCGGCATCTGCTGGCCCCCCGCCATCATGCCGGTGGCCTCCATGCCGTCGGCGCGTGGCTTGGTCGCCTCGTTGAGCGAGATCCACAGCACGGCGAAGAAGAGCACCACCGCGCCACCGAGCAACGCGCCCTTGAGCTGGGGGTTCGTCGCCAGCAACCCCGTCTCTTTCGCGACGGCCTGGGCCTTGCGCTCGGCGCGCGCCTCGGCCTTGAGCGCCTCGTGTTTGTGACTGTCGCGCTGCTTGAGCAACGAGACCGCCAGCGCCTCGAGCCGCTTCTTCTCGGCCTCCCACGAGTCGGCGGGGAGCAGGTGCTTGTTCGCCGTGTGTTCCTTCAGCTCGCCGATCACCGTCTGGTAGCGCGCGTTCAAGTCATCGGGCGGCGCGGCGTCCTTCGCGGGAGCCCCACGCTTGGCGAGGACCAGGAACGCGAGCGAGCCGACGACACCCGCAGCGGTCACCAGAATGCCAGGCAGCCAATTCGTCTCGCCAGCAGCCATCACTTCTCCAGGTCAGCGCGCACCTGCGCGAGCAGGGCGTCTTCGGTCGAGGGAGCAGGCGCCGCAGCGCCGTCGGAAACGGGCGCGCTCGCAGCGTCGGGAGCCACGGCGCGTTTCTTCTTCGACTGCATCACGATGACGATGAGCCCGATGCCGAGCAACGCGACAGGCCCCAGCCACAACACCGAGTTGAGCCCGCCCGTCGTCGGCTGCAGCAGCACCCACTCGCCGTAGCGCTCGATGAAGTAGTCGTAGATCTCCTGGTCGCTCTTTCCCTCCGAGACGAGCTCGCGCACCTTGTCGAGCTGCGCGCGGGCCATCGAAGCGGGAGAGTCGGCGATCGACACGCCCTGACACACGGCGCAGCGCAGCTGTTTGCCCAGCCGCATCACGCGCGCTTCTTTTTCAGCCTCGAGCGGGTCGAGCCCCTGTCGCTGCGGCGCGTAGCCCTGGCCCAGCGCCAACGAGAGTGCGAGTGCGAGCGCCGTCACTTGAGAATCCCCCGCATGCGCATGTCGATCTGCATCGGGTCGGTGAAGGGCGCAGCGACCTTGCCCTGAATGACCCCGTCACGCGTGATGAAGTACGTCTCGGGCACGCCCGACACGCCGAAGTCGACCGCGACCGTCGACTTGGGGTCGAACAGCTGCGGAAAGGTGTAGCCGTTGTCGACGAGGAACTTCTTCGTGTTCGCCTCGGTGTCTTCGAAGACGATGCCGAGGAACACGGCGTCTTTCTCGTACTTGCGCCACGCGTACTCGAGCACCGGGTGCTCCATCTTGCAGGGGCCACACCACGTCGCCCAGAAGTTGAGCACGATGGGGCGGCCCTTGAACTGCTCGAGGGTGACCTCCTGATCGGTGTCGAGCCGCTTGATCTTGAAGTTCGGCGCCTTCTTGCCCGAGAGCAGAAACGGCACCTCGTGCGGGTCGGTGCCGAAGGCCTTGAAGAGCACGAAGATGAGCAGGCCGATGACGGCCAGCGCGATGACGGGGCCGGCCC
>JAACJQ010000428.1 GCA_016879935.1 Archangiaceae bacterium
CCGCACGGGCAAGGACAAGGCGCTCGAGCGCGTCGAAGGGCTGGCCTTCAACGACAAGGGCGACCTGTTCGTGTTGACCGAGAACGACGGCGATCTGCGCGCGCTGAGCCGAAAGTGACTACTTCGCAGGCTCGAACCCCGGCGCGACGATGGAGTTCACCAGCGCCTCCCAGTCGTCGTCGCAGTCGAGCTCCGAGCCTGCCGCCCCACACACCGCCGCGACGCGCACCGTGAACGTCGGGGTGCGGTGATCCCACAAGTGCCACGAGATCTGCCGCGGCACCGTGCCGTCGAGCACGTTCGCCGCGCGCTGCGCCCTGCCCTCCCGAAGCGTGGGCTCGTCGTCGCCCACCCAGGTGAGCCGGCCTTTCGCCTGGAGCGCCACCTCGGCCGTGGTGAGGAGAAAGGCCCGCGCGTCGAGCGCCGGCGTGCGCCGCTTCACCTCGAAGAGAATGGTGGGGTTCAAGCCCCGGCGAGTCTTGAAGCGCTGCACGCTGGTGACGCGGCGCGAGACCGACGGGTCGACGCGCTCCCAGCGCTGTGGAACGCGTGCGTAGAACGAGAGCACGCCGAGCAGGTTGCGCGCGGCGATGAAGGCCCACTCCGGGTGATCACGCCACGCGGTGAGCAGCTCGTTGGTGTAGCTCTCGAGACGATCCCACCGGGCTGACTCGCCGTCTTCGCCCTGGAGCACCCACGCGGCCCGCTCTGGAGTCGGCACGGCCACCACCAGCTGCTCGTCGTCACGGCTCTGAATCGAGACCGAGTAGCCGGTGCCGTCTCTTCGTTTGGCGACGATGGTGCCCTGCTTCACGTCGCTCTCTTCGATGGTCAGGCCCATGCGGCCGAGCGAGAGCACCGTCGCGTCGAACACCTCGTCGAAGGGCGCCTGGTGACGGCGGGTGGCGTACGACTCGAGCTGCGATTGACCGAGCGCGCGCGGGCCCGAGACACACCCGCTCGAGAGCACGAGCAGCGCGAGGCCCAGGCGCATCACCACACCTCCGTTCACGTCATCGCGTCGATGATGGCCTTCGTGAACTCGGCCGTGTTCGCCGTGCCGCCGAGATCGCGCGTCTTCACCTTGCCCTCGCGGAACACCGTGTCGAGCGCCTTCTCCACCCGGCGCGCCTCGGTGGTCAGGTTCAGGTAGTCGAGCATCATCACCGCCGAGAGGAGCAGCGCCGTCGGGTTCGCCATTCCTTTTCCGGCGATGTCTGGGGCGGTGCCGTGCACGGCTTCGAAGACCGCCGTCGACGCGCCGATGTTCGCGCCAGGCACCACGCCGAGGCCGCCGACGAGGCCTGCGCACAGGTCCGACACGATGTCGCCGTAGAGGTTCTCCATCACCATCACGTCGTACTTCTCGGGGTTGCGCACCAACTGCATGCACAGGTTGTCGACGATGACCTCTTCGGCCTGAATCTCGGGGAAGTCGCGCGCCTGCTTGCGGAAGCAGTCGAGGAAGAGGCCGTCGCTCAGCTTCATGATGTTGGCCTTGTGCACTGCCGAGACCTTCTTGCGGCCGTGCTTCTTCGCGTACTCGAAGGCGAAGCGGCAGATGCGGCTCGAGGCCTTCTCGGTGATGATCTTGAGCGACTCGACGACGCCCGGCACCACGATGTGCTCGAGGCCCGCGTAGAGATCTTCGGTGTTCTCGCGCACGACGACGAGGTCGACGTTCTCGTAGCGCGTCTTCACTCCGGGCACCGACTTGACCGGGCGCAGCGAGGCGTAGAGGTCGAGGCGTTTACGAAGGCCGACGTTCGCCGACTGCTGACCGCTGCCGATGCCCGTCGCCGTCGGGCCCTTGAGGCCGAGCCCGCTCTTGAGCACCTTGTCGACGGTCGCGTCGGGCAGGTTGGTGCCGAAGCGCGCCGAGGCGTCTCCACCCGCGTCGGCGTACTCGTATTGAAGCGGCGCCTTCGCGGCTTCGAGGATCTTCCGAGTCGCGTCCATCACCTCGGGGCCGATGCCGTCGCCGTTGATCATCGTGACTGTTCGGGTCGTCATGGCCCCAGTCAAAGCAGAGTGAGCCCCGCCTTTCCGCCGAATTGTGGGGTGTCGGTTCGGCTGGGGTGCGCTCGACTCCATGGCGGAACGGGCGCGGGCTCCTCTACGATGCCGCTCCCAGTGGAGATCGAGCGAATTCAGAAGAAGGTCGAGGCCGGCGAGAAGCTCGAGGACTCGGAGTTCGAGGCGCTCAAGCACGCGGCCACGCAGGCCGGCAGCCCGCAGCTCCGCACCGCCGTCGCCCAGGCGCTCTTGAACGCCGACGCCGTCATCGAAGCACTGCAATTGCTCGAGACGCTCAAGCGCGACTTCCCCACGAACATGCACGTGCACCTCGCCATCGGGCGCGCGGCCATCAGCCAGGAGAAGTGGGGCGACGCCGAGGCGGCGCTGCTCGAGGGTCTGCGCCTTCAACCTGACGACCCGGAGATTCTGACGGCGCTGGCGGTGGTGGCGTTGCGGCGCGGTGAACGTTCGCG
Source organism: Archangiaceae bacterium (assembly GCA_016879935.1). GTDB lineage: Bacteria > Myxococcota > Myxococcia > Myxococcales > Myxococcaceae > Xiheimicrobium. The sequence goes on from JAACJQ010000428.1 coordinate 2,493, forward strand.
GGCGCGCGCGCTGGTCGACGACGTGTTGTCGCGAGACCCGTTTCACGCCGAGGCCCAATTGCTCGCTGGAGAGCTTCGTCAGACGGCGACCGTCTCGGAGTTCAAGGCCTCGAAGGACGACTTCGTTCACGCGCTGCTCGATCAGCTGAAGCGCCAGTCGACGCCGCACCTCGTTCAGAAGGGCCAGCTGCTCGTTCGGCTCTCGCGCAAGGGCATCGCGCGGCTCGACCTCGACGCGCTGTACGAAGACTTCAACGACTCGGGCCGCTCGCTCGACGAAGGCGTGTCGTCGGTCGGCAAGGAGATCGCCGAGAAAGCGCTCGCGCTGCCCGGTGGCCGCCTGCAATTCCTCGCGCGTGTATTGCCGGTGCTGCGTGACTCGTCGTTCCTCGAGCGGTCGGAAGGCGCAGTTCGCCGCGAAGGCCCCGCCGGGTTGTGGATCTTCTATGCCGTCGAAGACCCCGAGTCGGTGCTCTACGTGCCGCAGGGCCTGCTCGACGCACACCGAATGGGCGTCGATCAGCTCGACGGCGTGGCGTGGAAGAACCTCGACGCGCGGCCGGCCGAAGTCCGCGCCATCGAGCTCGAGCAGGGAGCGCTGCGCCTGTCTCCCAAGCCGACGGGGCTGTGGTGCATCGCGCACGGTGACGGGCACGACGGTGCACGGCTGCTGACGCCCGCGCATCAGGCCGCGATGGAGAAGGCGGCCGGCCCCGACCCTTTCCGTGTGTACCTGGGGCTGCGCGAGCTCGTGCTGTTCTGCCGTGAAGGCGACCCCATCAACTCCGGCAAGCTCGAGGGGCTCGACGCAGCCAGAGATGGCATCGCGGGGGCCTGGCGTCTGCACGACGGCAAGCTCACGCAGCTCAGTGACTGGGCTGGCGTGGGCTGATTTCGAAGCTGAGAAGGCGAAGGGCCGTGCTTCACTCTTGGGCATGGTCTTCGTCGTCGCGCTGGCCACGCTGGCCGCTCCCAACCTCGCCGCTCCCGGCTTTCAGTGCGCCGGCATCGAGCCCGCGCTCTGTGACGTGTACCTGGAGCACTTCGTCGGCACGCTGACGTCGAGCGGCGTGAAGGTGACGACGAAGAACGACATGGCGCAGGTGCTCGGCGTCGAGCGGCAGAAGCAATTGATGGGCTGCGCCGCCGACTCGAGTTCCTGTCTCGCCGAGCTCGCCGGAGCGTTGGGTGTCGCGCAGTTGCTGTCAGGCTCGGTGGCGAAGACGGAGTCTGGCTACGTCTCGACGTTGAAGGTGATCGACTCGCAGAGCGGTGAACCGAAATGGTCTGCGACGACGCGCGTCGACACCGAGAAGCAGCTGTTCGCGTTCTTCGAAGAGCGAGCGAGCGCGCTGGCGGGTGAGCTGGTTCCACGCTCCGGGCCGCCGACCGTCGTGAAGTGGATTCCAGCCATGGTGGGCGGGCTGCTGGCGCTCGCTGGCGGCGTGTTTCTGCTCGTGGCCAATGACGAAGCGGCCGCACTGCGAGACTACGCGCGCAATGGAACCTCGCTGGTCGAGGGACCGACGACCGCGGCCGACATACGCAACACCGCTGACACGGGCCGAACTGCGGAAGCGCTTGGGTGGCTCGGCGTGGGACTGGGCGGAGCCGCCATCGCCGCCTCGGTGTTGTGGACGGTGCTGGCCCCTTCATCACCGGTCACGGCCGCGGTGATTCCGACGTCGCACGGCGCGACGCTCGGGCTCACGCTGGAGCTGCCATGAAGCGCTTCGTGCTCGCGGCGCTGCTGGTGAGCGGCTGCATCGACTTCGATCAACTCGAGGACGACGCGCTCGACGCGGGTGGGTTCCTCGGAGGAGGCCGCGCAACGGGAGGCGGAACCTCGGCTGGTGGAACTGCATCGGCTGGTGGAACTGCATCGGCTGGTGGAACTGCATCGGCTGGCGGAACTGCATCGGCGGGTGGAGCTGCCTCGGCTGGCGGAACTGCATCGGCGGGTGGAGCTGCCTCGGCTGGCGGAACTGCATCGGCGGGTGGAGCTGCTTCGGCCGGTGGAACTGCGTCGGCCGGTGGAACTGCTTCGGCTGGTGGAACTGCCTCGGCTGGTGGAACTGCATCAGCGGGTGGAAATGCATCAGCGGGTGGAGCTGCGTCGGCCGGTGGAACTGCGTCGGCTGGTGGAACGGCATCGGCTGGCGGAAGTGCGGCGGCTGGGGGCGGCGCGACGCTGATGACCCTGTCCGACTCGGGCGTGATTCTCACCGCGCCGGGAGTCTTTCTCGGTGTCGCAGCATCAGCCGCCAACGGCATCTACGGCGTGGCAGAACAAACCCCGGGAGACGTCTTCGTTCGCACGAACAACAACCCGACGCCGACAGCGTTGGCGCCCTCCTTCATCGACCTCGACGCCCGCTTTGGACACCTCGCGGCGCTCGGGAGTCAGCCGACCGGCTCCGTGGGCCTTTCGATCTGGAACGATGGCGTCTGGCGGACGACTGGTTCGGTGACGGGGGCGCCGCTCTCGTGCGCGCTCTATCAAGAACCCGGTCTGCTGCAGAACCTCGCCATCTACGAGGCGGTGACGACCACCGTGGTCGCGCACGGGTTTGCCGTCAACATGAACGCCTTCACCCAGCCGAACGGCACGGTCACGCTGAGAGCTGATGGCGGGCAGCTGCCGCAGTCGGTCACGAGCTTCAAAGTCAGACCCGATCGGGGAGGCGAGGTTGGCCTCGTGGTCTGGGGCACGACGATGGTGCGAGTGCCCAGCGGCTCCGGTTCGACCTACGCCGTCGGAGCGCCGCTCCAGGGCGCGAACGTGTGCCAGCTGGCTTCGTCGGAGTCGCAGCAGGCGCTCGTCGGCTGCGTCATGCCCCGCAGCGCTCCGCCCAGGACCGACGCCGTGTTCTGGCAACCCGACGGCTCGGTCGCAGACCCCACCAGCACGACCTTCGTTCTCTCGTCGACGAGCGGTGTGGCTGACATCGCGGCGCTGGCAACGACCGGCACTCGCCACGCCGCCGTCATTCCGGCCAGTGCGACCGACTCGAACTGGGATCTCGGCGGGGTCGGGCTGCAGGTTCCCGCCAACCAGTGGAACGTCGTGCTCTTCGGCGGCACGCGCACCCGCGTGGTGAACCTCGGCCCCAGCGCCGGCGCGCCGGTCTTCATCGCCTTTGGCGTTCGTCCTGCCGGCACTCCGGGCCTGTTCATCACCTTCAACTGTCTCGCCGCGGGTGGCCCCTGCCTTCAACCCGGCGGCCACCTGGCGTTCCTGGCCGACCCCTGAGCCCTCGAAGTTCTGAGATCGCCGCGCGCACCCTCTGCGTTCCGGCAGGTTTCTGAGAGCCTCTGCTCCGCTAACCCGCGATGTCGTCACGTCTTTCGGCTGGCCCGGCCCTCGCACTGGTCCCCGGGCGACTTCGGCCGGAAACGAACGAACACGACTTCAACAAGCGGGGTGACTCATGGGCTCGACTCGATGGTGGAAGTGGCTGACGGCAGCAGGCGCGGTGGGCGCGCTCGGAACCGGGTGCGGCAATCAAACGCCGAACCCCGAGCCGGTGCAGAACCGCGTCTCGCTCACGGCGTTCACGGGCGCGAATGCCTGTAAGGACCTCGAGGCCTACCTCGAAGACACCGCGGTGCTGCAGATGAAGACGCAGCTCGAGGCGTCGCGTGACGAAGTGCCGTCGTGGGGCTGGTGGGGCGGAGGCTTCTTCGGCCGTGGTGGCCCCGAGGCGTTCGCCGGCGCGGCGAACGACGCGAGCAAGGCCGCGGCGCCGCCTGCTGCTCCGACGAACTACACGACGACCAACAATCAGGTCGCGGGTGTCGACGAGGCCGACTTCATCAAGAACGACGGCACGCGCATCTTCGCGCTCTCGGGTCAGACCCTCTACGCGTCGCGCTCGTGGCCTGCGACCGACCTCGCCGTTCGCGGCACGCTGAAGATCGAAGGCTACCCACGTGAGATGTTCCTCGAGGGCACCGACCGTGCCGTCATCTTCTCGAGCATCTACTCGTGGTACCCGCTCTCGAACGCGGCTGGCGATCGCTGCGACTCGCTCGACTGCGGCTTCCAGTCGTCGAACACGGTGAAGATCACGGTCGTCGACGTCTCCGACCTCTCGAACCTGCGCGTCACGCACGAGTACAAGCTGCCCGGCCACTACAACTCGGCCCGCAAGGTCGGCTCGTCGGTGCGCATGGTCATCAGCGACGACTTCAACTTCCCCGCTTCGGTGCGCTGGTGGCCCGAGGTCGCGGGCGTGAACCTGTGGGACCCGATCAACAAGGGCCGCCGCACCGACGAGTTCAACAAGCTCATCGCGGCCAACGAGAAGGCGATTCGCGCGCAGACGCTGGCGGAGTGGGTGCCCGCCGGCAAGGTCACCGTCAACGGCGCCACGAGCACGGTGCCGCACGAGTGCTCGGCCTTCCAGAAGGTGAACGCACCCACGCGGCTCGGCACGGTCTCGGTCGCGACGCTCAACCTCGCGAACCCGACGCGCATCGATCGCTCGACCATCATCGCCGAGCCCGGTGAGATCTACGCCTCGCAGAAGAACCTCTACGTGGCGACCCGTCACTGGTGGTGGTGGCCGGCGCCCGGCCAGCGCGACACGACGTACCTGCACAAGTTCGACATCTCGAACCCCGACGCCGCGCTGTACGTCGCCTCGGGCACGGTCGATGGCCACATCGTCGACCAGTTCTCGATGGACGAGAACTCGAAGGGCTTCTTCCGCGTCGCGACCACCACGCAGTTCCGCGTGCCCGACACGATGAACCCGGGCAACTGGTGGGGCCGCATGGAGACCACCAACCGCGTGAACGTGCTGGCCGAGAACTCGGGCTCGCTCGACGTGGTGGGCCAGACCGAAGAGCTCGCGAAGGGTGAGCGCATCACCTCGGCGCGCTTCATCGAAGACAAGGGCTTCGTCGTCACCTTCCGCCAGGTCGACCCGCTCTTCACGTTCGACCTCGCTGACCCCACGAAGCCGACGAAGCTGGCCGAGCTGAAAGTTCCGGGCTTCTCGACCTACCTCCACCCGATGGACGCGAACCACCTGCTCACCATCGGCACCTACGTGCCCGAGCCCGTGAACGGCGTGCAGCCCGACTGGCGCACCCGCGCGCTGCAGCTGAGCATCTTCGACGTCACCGACATGCGGAACCCGCGGCAGACGTTCACGCAGCTGGTCGGCACCTCGAGCGGCTACAGCGAGGCGCAGAACGAGCACAAGGCGTTCAACTACTTCCCCGCCAAGAAGCTGCTCGCGATTCCCTTCATCGACTGGAACTACAACGCCTCGGGCGACGCGTACTGGACGTACTTCATCTCGGACCTGCGGGTGTTCACCGTCGACCCGCTCACCGGCTTCACCCCGCGCGGCGGCATCTCGATGCGCGACATGTACCAGGTCGAGAGCTACTCGAACTGGACGTACTACTGGACCCCGCAGGTGCGCCGCAGCGTCATGGCCGACGACTTCGTCTACGCCATCAGCGACTCGGGAATTCGGGTGGCGAACGTGAACAACCTGTCGGCGCCCATCGCGACGACGCGCTTCACCCGCTACGACACGGGCCGCTGACGTCAGGACCGGCTCGAGGCAAACGTCTCGAGCCACGCTCCCCTCCGGAACGCCCCGAGGGTTCTCCGGAGCAGCGCCTTCGACTCACCGAGTGATTCGAACGACGGGATGCAGATGAACGGGTCGTCGGCTTCGCTGCCGGCGGCCCGCTTCGCTTTTGGGCGACTGACGAGCATGGTGCCACCCGATGACTGCGAGTTCTGCGCGGTGGTCCCGCGCGCTCACCTGGCTGCCGCTGGCTGTCTTCGCAGCGTGGGCCACGACGCGCTTCCATCGCCACGTCGACGTCTCTGACGCCAGCCTGTACCGGGTACTCGCGAGGCACCTGGCCGACGACGGCTCGTGGACGGCGCTCCGCTACCTGCCGACGGCGTACCCTCGCTTCTTCGAGCACCTGCCGTTCGGGCTGTGGCCGATGGTGGTGGTGATTCGGCTGTCTGGCGAGAGCGCGTTGCCGCTGCTGCAGCTCGGGCTGTCGCTGGGCACCGTGTGGCTCGTCGGGCGCGCGGCGTCGAACCTCGCCGGGCGGTGGGCGGGCCTGGGCGCGATGACGACGCTGGCGCTGACGCAGAACTTCTTCTTCATCTCGTCGCTCACCCTGCTCGACGTGCCGTTGTTGTTGAGCGCGGCGGTGGTGCTGGTGGCGCTGACCCGCGAGCGCCTCGACGGCGTCTCGCTCGCGTTGCTGTTCGCGGGAACGCTGCTGGGGGTGGCGACGAAGGGGCCGTTCGGCCTGATGACCCCCGGGGCGTTCGTGCTGGCCAGGGCCGTCGTCGATCGCTCGCTGCGAGCCTTCGTGCTGCCCAGCGTGGTGATGCTGGCGGCGATGCTCCCCGTGGTGGCGTTCGTCTTCACCTCGCACGAGTGGCTCGAGTTCTACGGCAGAGGTCAGGTGCTCGCGTCGGTGACGGGCGCACGCGCCGACGGTGACGGTGGGCGCTCGTTCGCGGTGCAGAAGCTGCTCGAGATGTTCTGGCCGGGCCTCGCCTTCCTCCCGCTGCTGGTGCCTGGAGTGCGTCGCCGCCTCGAGCCGGGCGCCGGCGATTCACGCGCGGTGAAGCTCGTCGCTCTGGCATCGCTCGTGCTCGTCGTGGGGCTCTCGCTGCCCGCGCGCAAGGTGGCGCATCATGTCTTCGTGGCCTTCCCCCTGCTTGCGCTCACCAGCGGCGTCGCGCTGCGGCCGCTGCTGGAACGTGTCGTGGCGCGCTGGAACGAGAAGCCCCTCGCGATGGTGCTGGGCTTCTTCGTGCTGGCAGGGCTGGTGGCTGGACCACTCGGGGTGGCGCAGCTTTTCAGCGGGCGCGCGTGCGTGATGTCGACGGAGTTCGCGCACACCTTCGACGGCATCGCGCCGGGCACCGAGCTCGAGGTGGTGGCGGCGGAGGCTCCGTGGCCGACGTTGTCAGCGCTCGCGGCCGAGCGACGGCTGGTGCCGATTCACGTCAGACAGCTCGGTGCCGTCGGTCGCGAGTGGGCGCTGGTGGAGGAGCCGGCGTGGGCGTCACAGCCGGGCTTCGTCGAAGTGGAGCGCGCTCGCGGCTGGGTGCTCGTGCACAAGACGAGCGACTGAGGCACAGCTCACAGCACCAGTGACTGATGCGGGTTGGTGCCGAAGGGCTGCGCTGGCGCCTGCAGCACCCGCGACAGGGAGGACCACAGACCGGGAGCCGAAGGAACTCCAGCCGGCAACTGCACGCGATCGTTCATGCGCCCTGTCGTGCCGACGCGCTCGTACTTGCCGATGACGGTCGCCGAGAGCGCCGACGCGTGCGCAGACTGTGATGCGCCGTGCACACCTCGACTGCGCACGGGTGAACGTGAAGCGCGTTGACGCCGTGGTGGACAGTTCACGCGCGCACCACCCGCGAGAACGGCTCCCCTCACTTCGCCCCTTCCGTCACCTGACATCACGACGTTGAGACGACGCGAGCTCGAGGCATCACGCGTGCACTGCGACTGCTGCATGAGCGCACTCTCGAAGATCCTGAACCGCGTCACGCAGCAGGTCCGCAACGAACTCAAGCCGGCACCGAAGCCCGTGGTGGCGCCCGTCATTCGCGACGTCTTCGATGCAGCGCCGACACGGCCAGCGCTCACGCCCGCTCCCGCGGCGATGACCATCGACGAGCTCCGGCGAGCACGGGCCGCGAGCCTCAGCCGCACGGCCGTTCCCGACGCCGACGCGTACCAGCGCTTCCTCGAAGGGGCTGATCAGGTCTACCGCGAAGAGCTGAAGCGGCCGCTGCTGGGAGCGAACGTCGACGTCGCCGGTGTCGCCGCGTACGGCTCACGCTTCCTCAACGAAGGCTGGTCGCTCGAGCAGGTGCGCGCCTCGGTGCGGCAGTCAGCGGAGTGGCGGGAGAAGAACCCGGGCGTCGCTCCCGGCCCCGACGCGCGCGCTGGCCGCAGCCGCAACGCCGTCACCGAGCGTCAACTCGCCGAGACCACACAGGCGCTCGAGGACGTCTACGGCGAAGAGCTGCACCGCAGCATCGACCCGTCAGGCCTCGCCCACTCGAGCGCGCAGCTCCTCAACGGCGGCGCGTCGCTCGAACAGGTGCGTGAGGGCATTCGCAGCAGCGACGAGTTCAAGGCGCGCTCCACGACGCCGACCGCGCCGCCCGTCGAGCCCGGCCCCGCCATCACGAAGCGCAGCGGAAAGGTCCGTCTCGAGGGCAGCTCGTTCGCCGACGACCAGGGCAAGTTCAACGCGCTCGGCGCCACGTACATGAGCGCGCTCTGGCAGTACCAGAACGACCGGCCGCGGCTCGAGCGCACGCTGGCCGAGCTGAAGGCGAACGGCGTCGACTACATTCGCGCGCTCGGCGTCGTCGGCGACGTGAACAACCCCGATTACTGGGACGGCCGCGAGATCGACTGGAAGGCGCCTGGCTACAAGGAGGCCGTCGCCGGGCTCACCGACCTCGCCTACGACACGTTCGGCCTGCGTCTGGAGTGGACGCTCATCGGCGACGGGCAGAAGAACCTGCCCAACGAGCGTGACCGCTTCGGGCTGGTCGACACGGTCCTCGACGTCTCACGCGGGCGTGAAGAGAAGATCATGCACTTCGAGATCGCCAACGAGGCCTGGCAGAACGGCTTCTCGGGCGACGCCGGCGCGGAGCAGCTCAAGCGACTCACGAAGTACATGAACGACCGCACCGACGTGTTGGTGGCGGCCAGCGCTCCCGATGGGTCGACGCCGGCCGACGTCGAGAAGATCTACGCGGGCGGCGTGGCCGACCTCGCGACGTACCACTTCGATCGCGACACCACGAAGACCGAGGGCAGCTGGCGGCCGGTGCGTCAGCCCTGGGAGTGGCAGTACCTCGGCGGCACCAACGGCGTGCCGCGGGTGGCGACGAACAACGAGCCCATCGGGCCGGGCGCGTCGGTCGCCTCCGAGAACGACCCCCTCAAGCTCGTCAGCGGCGCCATCGTCTCGCACCTCTCGGGTCTGCCCGGCTACGTCTTCCACACGCGCGCTGGCGTTCGCGGCGACCAGGAGTTCGCCTCGATGCCGGGCCTCGACGCGTTCAAGGCGATGAAGACGTACCTGCCGGCCGACCTCGCGAGCTGGTCGCACAAGAACGCGCACTGGGCCGACTCACCGTTCAAGGTCTACGCGAAGGACGACCGCGGCACCCTGCAGGCTGACAAGATGTGGCCCGACCTGCCTGGTGCGACCGGCGCGGTGCGGGCGTACGGGGCGGTCAACGGCGACGCCTTCTTCGTCTACCCGATGGGCATCAAGGGCAGCGTCACCATGGAGCCCCGCCGCGACGTCGAGTTCGACGTGATTCACCCGCTGACTGGAGCGGTCGTCAGCCACCAGCAGGTGCGCGCAGGGGAGCAGTTCACCCTCTCGGGCTCGGAGGCGTACGTGCTCAAGGGCCGCTTCGTGTGATCGATTCGGCGACTTCCGGCAACGAAGAGGAGTGGCCCGAAGTTCCCGAAGTGACTCATGCGTCTGCTCCTCGCCCTGCTCCTCGTCGTCACTGGTTGTCGTGCCTCCGAACCGCTGGCGGGCGATGGCATCGCGACGACGAAGCGGTGGCCCATCGAGCAGGTGAACCGGTTGGTCGTCTCTGGGCCGATGAGCGTTCAGGTGCTGGTCGGGCCTGCCTTCGAGCCCGAGCTGCGCGTCGAGGGTGACTCGAACGTGGTGGCGGCGCTGCAGCGCGACGTCGTGGGGCGGAGCCTGACGCTCGACGCGTCGAACCTGGCGCCGTCGCAGCCGCTCTCGGTCACCATCACGACGCCTTCGCTCGTCGCCATCTCAGCGACCGATCGCGCCGTCGTGACCGCGAACGCGATGCGTGGCGGCCGGCTCACGGTCGATGCCGAAGGCTCGGCGCGCGTGCTGCTCAACGGCGTCGACGCAGACTCGTTCGTGGTGAACGTGAACCGCGCGGCGACGGTCGACGCGGCTGGCAGCGCTCGCCTCGTCAACGTGCACGCCGCCGACGTGGGGACGGTGTCGCTCTCGGCGCTCGTCGCGAGGGTCGCGCTCGTTCAGGCGACCGAGCTGTCGACGGTGAAGGTGCAGGCCACCGAAGCGCTGAAGGGCAACGCCACGCGCTCGAGCCGGGTCGTGGTGACGGGCGCTCCGGCGCTCAAGAGCCTGGTCGCCGACGACGGCTCGGTGGTGCAGTCGGTGCCGCGCTCCGCCGTGACGGCCGAGAAGGCGCCTCAGCGGCCCGGCCCGGGGTGATGCCTCACGTCTTCGGCACTGCGCGCAGATCGAACTTGCCGGCCGTCAGCAGCGGCGTGCGCGGGTCGAAGACGAAGTCGACGTAGTGCGCGTTCGACTCCTTCTCGGTGAGCTCCACCTTCGCGCGGCCAACCTCACGCTCTTCGGCGTCGTACGCGCGCAGCTCGACGGCTCCGGTCCACGCCTTCTCGAACGTCATGTAGACGGTGACGGTGTGCGCGGCGGTGCCATCTTCTCCGCGGGTCGCGCGCGTCGCCGTGAGCCCCTGCGTCGCGAGCGATTCGTGCGCGGCGATCTTCACTTCCTTGAAGCCCTTCTCGATGCCGGTGCCGAGCCCTTTGACGACCTCGCCCGTGCCTTCGGCGAGCGTCTCGGCGGCCTCTTTGCCTTCCTTCTTCACGGCCTCGGCGGCGCCTTTGATGAGCTTCGCCTTCGTCGCCACCAGCAGGTTGCCTTCGTCTTCGGCGTCTTTGAGCTTCTCTTCGCGGCTCTTGCAGCCCGACAGCGACAACACGGTGACGGCAGCGGCGAACATCAACGAACGCATCGGTGGAGTCCTTTCAGGAGTCACTGCTCGAAATTCACGGCGCAACGAGAGGTCGATTTCGCTGCGCACGAAGCTGCGCAACGTGGGGCCAGAACTTCAACCGCCTGCGCGCTTCTTCTGAAACGAGGCCAGGCCCTTCGCGGCGCGCGCCTGCACCTGCTTCTGCATCCACGACGTCCACCCGAGCAGCAGGCCCGAGGTGCCCAGCGCCTGCTTCGCCCAGCGGTAGAAGTCGAAGCTGTCGCGGTGCTCGATGATGCGGCCGTCTTTGAAGCGGAACTGCGCGCGAATGTCGTTCACGACTTTCCGACCAGTCGCGCTGAACGTGTACGTCGCGATCCACCTCGCCTTGCCCGTGGTGTCGTCGGCGTCGATCTCCGAGGCCTCGACCCGCAGGTCCTTCCCCGACTCGCAGAGCATGCGCCACATGTCGCCCGCGCTCTTGCCGCGCAGGTCGGGGAACGCTGCGTCACCGAACTGCACGTCGTCGGCGTAGCAGGCGGCCATGCCCTCGGCGTCGCGTTTGCCGAAGGCGTCGTAGAAGCGGCGAATCAACTCGGCGTTGGGGTGGCTCGGGGGCATGCCGAAGTCATAGCGCTGCCCTTCTCTTCCACGGAACGGAAACGGCTCAGTTGACGGTCACGCAGGCCGGCGCGCCGTTCTGAATGAGACACAGCTGGGTGCTCGCGCACTGCGCCGACGCGCCACACGCGCAGGGCTGGCCGGCCGAGCCGACCGCGACCGGGCGGCACGCGCTGCTCCGCAAGAGGTCGCACGCCACGCAGTCACCCGTCGCGCTGGCGCAGGTGGGGAACTGAGCCGTGACGGGGCCGCTGCCCGAGCAGCACTGGTTCTGGTTCGACGACGACGGCGGTGGGCACATGTTGACGCTGCAGCGCCCGGTGAGCTGGCAGACGTTGCCCACGCCTTCGCACCGTGCGCACTGGTTGCCCGCGCTGCCGCAGACCAGCGTGCGGCCGGTGTCGCACTGGTTGGTCGAGGTGCAGCAGCCACGGCAGCCCGACGACGTGTCGCACACGCAGCGCCCGTTCGTGCCCTGGCCCTGACAGCGCACGCCGTCACCGCACGAGGCGGTGGTGCCGCACTGGCAGATGCCGTTGACGAACTGGCTCGTCTTCCCCGGAGGGCACAGGCCGTTGCAGAACTCGCCCGTTCTGCCCGAGAGCACCACCTGCAGCATGTTGCGCGAGCCGAGCAGCAGCGAGATGGGTGACGCGCATCGACCGCTCGAGTCGCAGCACCCCGTCGTGCACCCGCACCGTACGCCCGCGTCGGGCGTGCCTGCATCGAACGTCGTCACGCCCGCGTCGGAGCCGCCCATGCCGCCGTCGGCGTCGACCGTGTCGGTGAAGGGCTTGAGGGTGATGGTCACCAGCGTCTCGGCCTGCGCGACGGGCGTGACGGTCTGCGTGGCGGCTTCGACCGGGTCTCCGTCGGCGTTGATGCCGATGACGGTGAGCTGGAGCGGAATACCGCCGCGGCTGTCGTTGAGCAGAATGCGCACCGTCTGCGGCACGGGGAACGCGGCGCCCGTGAGCTGCTCGGGGCGCTGGCTCGTCGGGAACACGTTCACCGGCACGCCGTCGACCTCGGCCGAGCCCGAGATGACGAGCGCCTTCGCGCCACGCGCTTCACTGAAGTAGACCTCGAGCACCAGCGCCGTCGGCCCAATCGTCTTCACCGGGCCACACGACGTCGCCGCGAACACGCCCAGCACCATCGCCACGACTGCGAGCAGGAGCTGACGCATCACCGTCTCCCGTCGATGTCGGGCAGCGAGGTCGTTCGGGGAACGTACATGACCGTCTGCGGCTGGCTCAGCACCACGCCTGCCGTGACGCCCGCAGCGGTCGCGACCACGGCGCCTCCGATGACGACCCAGAACCAGGCCTTCTTCGTGACGGGCTCGGGCTCGACCGACGGCGGCGGAGGCGGCGGCAACGTCGAGAGCTCGGCTGGCGTGAGGGGCGGCGCCACCGGAGCGTCACTCGCCTTCGCCTTCTCGGCAGCGGCCCTGTCGGCGGCGGCTTTCTCTTCGGCCGCTTTGCGCTCGGCCTCGGCCTTCTCGGCCTGGCGCTTCTCCATGTCGGCCTTCAGCTCTTTCGCGAGCGCGACGTTCGCGGCCTCGGGCTTCGAGTTGTCGACGAAGCGGCCGAAGAAGAAGGCGGCGCGCTCGTAGTTGCCGAGCTGCTTGTGACACTGCCCGATGTTGAAGAGGAACCCGGGCAGTGGCTTGAGCTTGTACGCGTCGGAGTAGAGCGTGAGCGCGCGGTCGAACTCACCCAGGTCGTAGGCCTTCTGGCCGTCGGCGAAGAGCGTGCGCGCGGCCTGCTCGTCGGCGTTCTTCTTCGGTTGAGCGGCCGCGACGGTGCCGAACGAGAGACTGAGCCCCAGCGCGAGGCAGCTACTGATTGAACGGGTCGACCACACCATCACGACTCACCGGTTTCTTGCCGCCCGGGCCTTTGGACTTCGTGGGAGCGGAGGGAACATCC
>JAACJQ010000090.1 GCA_016879935.1 Archangiaceae bacterium
GCTCGGCTCCGAGCGCGAGCTGAATGGGTTTGATGACGAGGTTCGCCTGCGCGCGGTGCGAGAACGTTCCATTGATGGTGGGCAGGGTGAGCCAGGTGCCTTCGAGTGAGACGAAGTCGGGCACGACGCCGATGGCGAGGCGGCCGCCGCCGATGAGCGAGGTGCCGCTCCACAACGAGAAGCCGAAGCCGACCAGCACGTGCAGTCGCACCACCACGGGCCCCAGCGCGTGATTGAAGAGGCCGACGTTGGCGAGCGCGTCGAGCTGGCCCCAGAAGTAGTTCTTCGTCGCGAGCGCGTAGCCGATGGCGACGTTCGCCTCGACGCCGCCTCCGTTCCCCAGCAGCGTCTTGTGCGTGTACGCGCCGCCGTGGAGCCGTACGCCGATGAGCGTCGCGCTCAGCCCGGTGTCGTCCTTCGAGAGCTGCGTGCCCGTCGTCTGCCAGGGGCCGGCGATGAGGCCGAGCTCCATCGGGTCGCCCACGCCGAGCACGCCGGTCTCGCCCTCTTTCTCGGCGAACGCGAGCGACGCGAGCAACACCACCATCATCATCGCGACGCGGCTCACAGGCGCACCCCCGCTTCCAGCGCGAAGCCCAGCGAGCCCAGGTCGAGCGTGTACCGATTCCACGAGCCGGTCGCGCGCACGAAGAGCCACCGCAGCGGGTGCGCCGACACGCTGAGGCTCAACGGTGAGTTGTTGTAGAAAATCGGCTTGTCGGACGAGCCCTCGAGCGACTTGAGGTAGTTCTGCTCGACGTACTTCTGCTCGAAGCCGATGCCGCCGAAGAGGTTGGGCACCCACTGCAGCTGGAACGCGAAGAAGCGCCAGTTGGCCATGAATCGAATGGGCACGCCGAGGTTGTCGTAGACGCGCAGGCGGGAGCTGCCGGGCACCGGGTCTTGGATTCGGGTGTACGAGAAGGCGACCTCCATGCCGACTTCACCGGAGTCGGCGAACTCGATGGTGAGTGGCGTGATTTCGGCGCTGATGCCGCTCGCCGTCGACTGGCCCTGAATCGGCAGGAACAGCTGCAGGTCGAGGCTCATGTTCGACGAGAGCATGCTGTCGCCCGTCGCCTCACGGCTGCGGCGCATGGCGGCGACCTCTTCGTCCGAGAAGCGCTGGTAGTAGTCGATGCGGTAGCCCGGGCCGTACGAGGTGCCGAGGTGCTTCTGCACCAGGCCCGAGCCCGCAGCCGCTTCGCCGAACGCCATGATGAGCTGCGTGACGAAGTAGACCGTCATCTTCCCGAGGCCCGAGTTGCGCTCGATGAAGCGAAGCCCGGTGAGCGTCATCGGCCCCTCGGCGAAGCCGAAGCCCTGACGCGAGTACACGGCCGAGAAGTCGTAGAAGAGCGACGATAGCGCTGGCGTGACGGGCAGCAGGAATGAGAGGTCGATGGGCGGCGAACTCGGTTTCTCGGGCTCCTCCGCCTTCTGCACGGGTACCAGCACCGCCTGCTGCACGACGGGCGCAGGCAGCACGGGCGTGACGACGGCGGGAGCGCTCACGCCTGCATCGACCGGCTGCCCTGCATCGACCTCGACGAGCCCGCCGTCCAGCTCGGCGCCTGCGTCCACCTGACTCCACGCGCTCGTCGCGAACACGAGCGCCACCACAAGACTGACACGCCGCACGAAGCCTCCCCGAAACGTGGGAGGCACTTTACGTGGAGTTATGGGTGGGGCGGAAGATTCCAGTGATGTGGAATCGGCTCAGCGGCAGTACAGCGCGTTCTGGGTCGAGAACCCGGTGACGGCGCAGATGCGTACGAGCTCACCGCAGCAGCCGCTCCAGGGGTGGGTGTTGAGCTGCACGTCGGTGCGGGGAATCACGCCGCCCTGGCAGTTCTGGTACGGCCCACCGGGAACGGCCTGCAGCTGCGGAGAGATGCCGCTCGGGGTGCAGGGCGTGCCAGCGTCGGTCTCGTCTCCGCTGCCTGCGTCGACGATGGGGTTTCCCGCGTCGGTGCCGGCGTCGACTCCCGCGTCGACCACCAGGACTCCCGCATCGACGCCCGCGTCGAACCCCGCGTCGACGACGAGGCCTGCATCGACTCCTGCGTCGAGCGCTCCAGCGTCAACCGGGTGGCCGGCATCGATGACGACTCCCGCGTCGGAGGCCCCGCCGTCACTCGAGGTCGGCACGCCCGAGTCGGGCATGTCAGCGTGCTGAAGGCGGTCGACCCCACAGGCAGAGGCGAGGACGAGGGCGGTGACGAGCAGGGTTCGGTACGTGTTCATGTGAACGTCATCACCCGCGAGCGGGCCGCCACTTTCCTCATCATTTCTCACACCCGAGCGTGGCGACGGTCGAGGTGAGCTCTTCATCGTAGCGGCTGTGCGGGTGTTCGCGGCGGAACGAGCTCCAGAAGGCGCAGGCGCGCGGCACGTCGTGGAGTTGATGGGTGAGCAGCGAGCCCAGCTCGAAGCCGAGGCGCTCACGCGTCGCCGCGTTGGGAGCCTCGGACAGCGCGGCGTTCAGCACCTGCACGGCCTCTTCGTAGGCGCGCCGGCTGCGCAGCCCGGCCACGCGCGCGAGCACGGCCTCGCTCGAGAACGGCGGCGCTGGCTGCGTGACGGGCTCGATGGGCTTCGGCTCCACGGGTGCTGGAGTCGGGCGGGGCGCGATGCGTGGCTTCTCGATGGGCGGCTCGACGGGCGGCGGGGCCTCCACCGTCACCGGCGGGAGCGGCCACTGCAAGGTGTCTCCCGGCGCGAGCTTCACGACGCGGCCGTCGGGGGCGATGAACCGAATCGAGCCTTCGAGCAGGTGCACGCTGCCCGAGTCAGCGCCCTGCTGAATGACGAACGAGGTGCCCATCACCTCGATGACGCCGTGCGAGACGCTCACCGAGTAGCCCGCCGTACGGCTCGACAGCCGCGCGACCTCGAAATGCACGCGGCCGTGATGCACCTTCGCGCCCGAGGGGTAGCGCTCGAGCTCGACGCCGGGCTGAACGCTCATCGAGGCCGCGAGCTCGGTGTCTTTCAGCGTCGCCGTTCCCTCTTTCACCGAGATGACGCGGTCTTCGAAGCGCGCCGAGAAGCCGCTCGACTGCTCGACGACGAGGCCGCCGACCTTCGTGGGCGTCGACAGCAACACGAACGCAATCAGCGCCGCGGCCGTGGTGGCGAGCACGAGGGGCACCCAGGGAACTCGACGGGCGGGCCGCTCCAACCGGGCGCGCAGGCGGGCATCGACGTCGGCCGGCATGCCGCGGGCTTCGAACTCCTGGTCGAGCGCGCGCAGCTCTTCGCCGAACTCATCGGGCTTCATGCGCCCTCCCAGTCACTGCGTTCGACGAGCGCCCACGCTCGCGCGGCCACCTTCGACACATAGCCTTCCGAGAGGCCGAGCGTCTGGGCGATCTCCTGCTGCTCCTTGCCGTCGAGCACCTTCATGCACAGCACCAGGTGTTCGCGCGGCGGCAACTTCGCCAGCGTCTTCATGAGCGCCTGACGGCGTGAGAGCTTCGTCTCTGGAGTCGGTGCATCGTCGCGCTCCGGCTTGAGCAACGTCGAGAGCCGGCCGAGCCACGACTTCTCGTCACGCAGGCGGTTGAGCGCGAGGTTGGCGGTGGTGCGGTAGAGCCAGGGCGCGAGGTCGGTCTCGGCGTCGAGCTGCTCCAGGTGCGCGTGCAGTCGAACGAAGACGTCGTGGGTGAGGTCTTCGGCCCAGGCGGTGCGGCCCACGCCGTAGCGGAGCGCCCAGCGGTACACGTCGGCCCGATGCGCGCGGTAACAGCGGTCGAACACCGCCTGCCGGGGCGACGAACGAGCCGTCATACGCGCTGAGAGACTGAGGCCTGCATCCACGTGGGCATATCACCCGCGAGTCGGCCCCCGGTTTCCTCGCAGCGGAAGCGGTTGGAATCAGAGCGTCGGGAGCACGAAGCTGGCCATCAACTGGCCGACGACGTCGTCTGGCGCGTGCGCCATGCCGGCGTGCACGGGTGACGTCTGCAGCATCGTGCTGCGTGGCGCGACCAGCCAGTGGAAGCGCTGGCTGCGCGGGAGCTGGGCGATGGGCCCGGCCGTCACATCTCCCGCGGCGATGCGTGGAAACACCTCGAGGTGCGCGCGCACGTCGGCGACGTCGATGGCCGGGAAGAGCGCTTTGAGTCGGGCCTCGTCGAGCCACACCCGCGCCTCGAGGAAGTCGCGTGTCGGGCAGTGCACGATGACGCCTGCGTTGATGAACTCGTCGCGCTCGACGCGGGGCACGACGCGAATGATGGCGTAGTCAAACGCGTTCGGAGCGGGCACGGTGCGCGGCCTCCATGAAGACGGTCTGGTTCGCGAGGCGGGTCTCGAAGAAGGCGACGTAGGCGGCGCGCACCTCGGCCGCGCTCGAGAAGCCGGGCTCGTCGGTGAGCCACGCGTCGGGCACGGTGGCGACGACGGCCTCGAGCTGGGCACGCGTCACCTCGAGCTTCACCTGCGGCAGCGCCTTCGCGAACGGGAGCAGCACGTGCTCACGAATGGCCGGGAAGGGTGAGAGCGCCGTCTGCTGCGGGTTGCTCCACGCGTGATGGAAGTAGAGCGACGCGCCGTGGTCGATGAGCCAGAGCTTCTGGTGCCACGTCAGCAGGTTCGGGTTCTTCGGCGTGCGGTCGACGTTCAGCGTGAGCGCGTCGAAGGCGACGATGCGCGAGGCGAGCGTCGGCGTCAGCGCTCCGGGCACCAGCGGGTCGAAGGTGATGGAGCCGGGCAGGTAGTCGAGCCCGACGTTGAGCCCGCTGCTCGCGTTGAGCAGGTCGCGAATCTCGTCGTGCGGCTCGTTGAGGCCGAAGCGCGGGTCGAGCTCGAGGAAGACGATTTCAGGCACGGGCAGGCCGAGCGCTCGGGCGAGCTCGCCGCTGATCAACTCGGCGATGAGCGCCTTGCGACCCTGACCCGCGCCGCGGAACTTCATGACGTACAGGCCCTCGTCGTTCGCCTCGACGATGGCTGGCAACGAGCCGCCTTCCCGGAGCGGTCGCACGTAGCGCGTGACCTGCAGGGTTCTCATGTGGTGCTGCCTAGCGCAGATTCACCAGCGCAGCGCGACGACGCCAGCGGTCTCGAGCCGGAGCGGACCACGCGTCCACAACACCGTGTCACCTGAGACGTGCTCGCGGGCGCCTGACCAGCCCGGCGCGAGACGTAGCCCGATGCTCACGAGCGGCGTGACCGCGAACGAGACCTGAAGCGGAACGTTCACGAGCGGGCTGACACGAACGCCGGAGGTCGAGGTGTCGAGACTCCACACGTGCAGCAACGCTCCGAGCACGACTGCCGCTTCGAGGTGCCAGCGGTCGAACTGCAGCGCGTACGCGATGCCGACGGCGAGCGTGGTCTCGATGATGCCGATGCCTGCACCGCGAGAGCCGCCGAGACCAAAGTCTGCAGCGAAGCGGAGCCGCTCTCCCCAGCGCAACGTCGCGACGCCGAGCCCATCGACCCCGCCTTCACGGAGCAGCACGCCGCCGCCTGCGCCGAGCTGCCAGCGGGGAGCTGTTCGTTCGACGACGGGCTCCACGACGGTAACGACCGGAGCGCGCGCCACGACTCGCGTGAGCTCGACCAGTTTCTGCGTCACTTCGAGGTGCAGCTCGGCCTGCGTCTCCGTGGCCCACGGAATCGAGCGCGTGCCGCTGCCTCCCGGCCCTTTTCCCGAGAGCACGATGGAGCGTGGCTCGGCGTTCACCGAGACCGTGACCAGCACGTCGGGCGAGGCCGTCGGCGCGATGACCGCGAAGCCTTCCTGCACGAGTCGCACGGTGGCCGTCTTCTCGAGCGCGACGCCATCGAGTGCTTCGAAGGCCGCGGCGTCGACGGTCGACACGTCGAGCGCGACGGTGGTGGGCGCTGCGATGGCGAAGGAGGACACGACGAGCGCGAGCAACACGGCCTGGCGACTCGTCATGCCGCACACCTACTCGGGGCATGCCTCACAGGAAAGTGTCGAAGCCGAGGCTTCCGCAGTCAGCTGGCCGTCAGCGCGTGAGTCAGGAGCGGCCATGACGGAAGCGGAGTTGCATCGAAGGACGCATCACAAGGCTCGTCGCATTCTGCGTGGGCTGGTTCGCGGCAAGACTGACCGGATCTTCCCCAGCTATCACTCGTTCGAACTGGGTGAAGCTCCGGCGTGGTGGCGTTCCGAGCTGGCGGCACCTGAGTGGGGGCCGGTGATTGGCGTGTTCGATCGAGGATCCGAAATGCGAGGGGCGAGTCGTCGTCGCCCAGAACGGTCTCGCAGTTCTCATGAACGATGCGCCTCCCAGCTGGGTGGCCTACGCCGAGGTGGACAGGTTCCCGATTCTCTCCAAGGAACCACCGACGCCCTCGCTGCCAGTGTGGTTGAGCGACGGCCGACTCATCCACCTCCCGTTCACGGGAGGGCGCGCGTTCGTCATCATGAGCTTCCTCCTGTATGCCGAGTCGGTCCGCCGTGTTCACGCGCGCTGACGCCTCAGCGATTGGTGACGCTCACGTTCACGGCATTCGGCCACACGCTCGACCTGAGCTGCGCCTGATTCTCCACCGACAGGTTCGTGTACGAATACGTGCCGCTCGGCGCGAAGTTGCTGATGGTCTCGGTGCGCGAGTACCGCCACGTGCCCGGGGAAATCTCGGTGAAGGTGACTCCGGAGCCACCGCCCCAGATGTTGCCGCTGGGCCCGCTGAAGCTGCCGTTGAACCAGTTCACCGGCGCCTGCGACGTCGCCACGACGGTCAGCGTGATGACACCACCATCGAAGAGCGCCGAGGGTGTCGCCGTCACGCTCGTGATGACGGGCGGGCCGCTCGTGCGGGTGTTCGTCACGCTCACGGTCACCGGGCTCGGCCAGACCGCCGAGGTGAGCTGCGCCTGATTCTCCACCGACAGGTTCGTGAACGAGTACGTGCCGCTTGGTGCGAAGGGGTTGATGGTCTCGGTGCGCGAGTAGCGCCAGGTGCCCGGTGAAATCTCGGTGAAGGTCACTCCGGAGCCGCCGCCCCAGATGTTGCCGTTGGGTCCACTGAAGCTGCCGTTGAACCAGTTCACCGGAGCCTGCGACGTCGCCACGACGGTGAGCGTGATGACGCCGCCATCGAAGAGCGCCGACGGCGTTGCCGTGACACTCGTGATGACGGGCGGGCCGCTCGTGCGCGTGTTCGTCACACTCACCGTCACCGGGTTCGGCCACACCGCCGAGGTGAGCTGTGCCTGATTCTCGACGCTCAGGTTCGTGAACGAGTACGTGCCGCTCGGCGCGAAGGGGTCGATGGTCTCGCTGCGCGAGTAGCGCCACGTGCCCGGTGAAATCTCGGTGAACGTCTCGCCCGAGCCGCCGCCCCAGATGTTGCCGCTGGGTCCACCGAAGCTGGCGTTGAGCCAGTTCACCGGAGACTGCGACGTCGCCACGATGGTGAGGGTGATGACGCCGCCGTCGAACAAGGCAGAAGGCGTCGCGGTGGCGCTGATGATGACGGGCCGCGCTCCGACGCCCGCGTCACAGCCGACCGTACACACGGCTGCGCCTCCCGCCGAACCGCCACCGGCCGAGCCTCCGCCAGCAGCTCCGCCGCCCGTTCCCGACAGACAACGCCCACCCAGTGAGCCGCCGTCCACCGCTTTTGGAAACGCGGAGCAGCGATCGACGCACGCGCCACAGACACTACCGTTGGTGCCGCACTCAGCATCGAACACACCGAGCTGACAGACGCCGTTGGCGCAGCAGCCGGGGCAGGTCGAAGGGCCGCACGCTCCACTCGCGCCCCCCGCGGTGACGAAGCCCCCGCCCGCCGCGCCACCAGCCCTCGCCGCTCCGCCCCCTGCTCCCGACGAACCGCCGCCAGCCGCGAAAGATTGAACGCACTGCCCCAGCTGACAGGTGAGCCCCGACAGCGTGCAGTTCGAACACGCGGAGCCGGCGGAACCACACGCGCCAGGCTCGATGCCGCTCACGCACTGCCCCGACGAGTTGCAGCAGCCGACGCAGCTTCCCGGGTCACAGCCGCCGGCCTGCACCCCCACGTTGCAGCCCGCCGCCATCAACACCATCACCACCAGCAGTCCGCGCATCGAGGTGCTCCCGAACCAGGCGCGTCGCGCGCCGTCGAGCACTCTTGGAACCAGCGGGTGGAGATTATTGCCGCGCATGTCGCCCCTCGTGCCAGAGGAGCAGGTGAGCGCACAAGTCAGCGACGCAACAGGCGCGACAGGCCGTACACGATGGGCCCCACGGCAATGATGAACTTCCCGCCACCGGCCGCCGCGGCGAACGTCACCACCGTCACCAGCACGCCGCCCACGAGCCACAACAGCGCGACACCGGAGTCGTCGGAGGCCGAGCCGTCTTCGTGTTCGGAGCTCTGCCAGTCGAGGTCGCGAACGCAGATGCGCGCGAGGCCGGGTGACGCGCCCTCCTTCACGAGCTGCGTGGCGATGTCGTCGGGGTCGTGACCCTGCTGCTGCAGGTCGAAGGCGCGGTCGGCGAAGGTGGCTGACATGGTGTGGCTCCGGGTGAAGGCCGGCTCGTCTCGTGCCGGGGTTGCCTGCTATTGGGGGCGACCCGAGTTCTTCCGTCACGGTCTGGAGCACTTTCTTCGATGCGCACCTCACTTCTGCTCGTTCTGCTGTGCGCTGGCTGCGGAGGCGGCACCGTGAACCCGCCGCCGGTGAACTGCGACGCCACGACGTGCACGGGCTGCTGCAAGAACAACACGTGCCTCGGTGGCGCCGAGCTGAACGCGTGCGGCTCCGGTGGTGGTCAGTGCGTCGACTGCGGGTCGAACCGGTTCTGCATCAACGCGACCTGTCAGGTGGAGCCGCTGCCGGCAGGTGCGAAGCTCGCCTTCGTCACACGCACCACCTTCAAGGGAAACCTCGGTGGCCTCGCCGGAGCTGATCAGCTCTGCGACGCCGCGGCGCAGGCGGGAACGTTGCCGGGGCGCTTCAAGGCGTGGCTCTCGACGAACCGCTGGGACGACGTGCGCAGCGTCGCCGTCTACGTGCACGCGGTCGACCGCTTCACGAGCAACGGGCCCTGGTACCTGCCGGGCGTCGGCTCCAATGGCAGGCGCCTGCAGGTGTTCTCGAGCCGCGCGGCGATGCGCTCCGCGCCGCTCGTCGCCATCGACCGCAACGAGCTGGGCCAGCCGGTGAGCTCGTCGGGCCGCAACGTGTACACCGGCACGCAGGCGACCGGGCTCTCGCTCACCGTCGCGCGCTTCGGTCAGCCGGTCAGCACCTGCGACAACTGGACCTCGGCGGCGACTGGAGACCAGGCCACCATCGGTACGGTCTACGGCCAGGGTGGCGATTGGACGGCGCTGAGCGACTCGCAGCGCTGCGACGCCGACCTCTCGCTCTACTGCTTCGAAGACTGACTCAGGCCGCTTCGTCGGGCTCGCCGGCTCCCGTCTCGATGAGCTGCTTGAGGCTCTTCGTCACGTACGTGCCCCACGCGCCCGAACACGCGTCGAAGCACTCGAACGCCGGCACGAGCCCACGGTGCGTGAACACGACCTCGGTCTTCGCGCCCTGCTTCGCGATGTCGAAGACGATTTCGGTGTCGCTCCACTCGTGCTGGTCCTTCACGAACGAGAGCGTGGCCGAGAGCACCTTCCACACCATCCTCTTCCCGGGAATCACCTCGGTGAGCTTCTGCCGGCTCACGTGCATCTTCGGGTAGCGGTAGGTGAACTCGTCTCCGAGCTCGGCGGTCTGACCTTCGACGGTCTGCGACCACCAGCCGCGCACGTTCTGAATCGCCGCGAAGACGGCCTCGGGGCTCTGCGTGACGGTGAAGCGGGTGCTGAAGCTCTGGTCTTTCATGGCGTGCTCGTGAAGGTCGCCTCGAGGGCGATGGTGGGAACGTGGCGGTAGTCGCGCACGAGGGTGACGTGGTGGGGCCCGAACTCGAGCGTGACGAAGTACGCGGGCCGCGGGCTGGTGGAGGGGCGGAACATGGCGATGACGGGCCGGCCTTCGACGAAGCCGGCTTGCGCGCGCAGGTCTTCTTTCGGCGCCGCGTCGGCGTAGCGCGTGAAGTACTCGGCGGCACCGCGGCCTTTGCGTTGGTGTCGCGAGACCAGGTCGAGTCGTGTCTCTTCGCCGAACAAGGCGCGCAGGCCGTCCCAGTTCCGCTCGTTGAAGAGGTGCGCGTACGTTCGCAGCCGGTCGAGGTCGACGGGCGCTCTTGCCTGACTCGCCGCGGTCGTCGCCACCTTCGCGCGGGCACGCACGAGCGCGGCCTTCACGGCCAGCACGCTCACGCCCATGTTCTCGGCAGTCTGTTCGAGCGACAGGCCAAGCACGTCTTTGAAGGCGAGCGCGCTTCGCTGCAACGGCGGCAGCGAGGCGAACACCTGGAGCGCGGCTTCGACGCGCGCGCCGTCGGGTTCCACCGGGTCGGTCATGGGCACCTCGAGCAAGTCGACGTCGGCGGTGTGAACTCCAGCGCGTCGCAGGAAGTCGAGCGCGGTGTTGTGCGCGATGCGGAAGAGCCACGGGCGGAGCGGCGGCGCCGACTCCATCTCGGCGAGCGCGTAGAAGGCCCTGGCGAGCGTGTCTTGCACGACGTCTTCGCCGTCGAACAGCGAGCCCGTCATGCGCGTGCAGTAGCGGTGCAGCTCGGGGCGCACGTCGGCCACCAGCTCCATGAAACGAAGGCGCGCCTCGGCCATGTCGTGAACGAGGTCGCTCATGGCAACGCTCGCAGGCCGGTGCCCTTGACGGCGACCGATGACGTTTCTCCCTCGAGCGCCTTCACGATGGCTGAAGCCACCATGTCGACGTCGAGCTGCACCTCGTAGCGCTGTTGCATGAAGGCCTCCGCAGTCATCCCTGCCATCGCACCGTAGGCGGTCGCGGCGGTGGTGCCGATGGTCGTTCCGATGACGAGCTGGTCGGGCACGACGGTCGAGAAGCGCACGCCCAGGTCGCGCTCGTTCGAGACGCGCTGCGCGTAGTCGGCGAGCCACCACTGCATGCGTTTGGCGCCCGCGTAGCCGCCCGAGAAGGGAGAGCCGTTGAGCGCTGCGCCGCTCGAGACGACCACGACCGCCGAGCCGCGGGGCATCGAGAGCGCCTGCTTGAGGAAGTGAAACGTCGCCTGCAGGTCGACGTTCCACGCCTCGGAGAAACTGGCCCAGTCGAGCTCGTCGAAGCGGCCCATGGTGGGCGTGACACCGGCCGAGAGCACGAGCAGGTCTGGCTTCACCTCGCGCATCACCTTCGCGGCGACCTCGGCAGACGTCACGTCACCCCGAATGGTGTCGGCGTTCGCGTCTCTGCGCGAGACGACCGTCACCTGCGCGCCCTTCGCCACGAGGGCCTTCACCGTTGCTTTGCCGATGCCCGAAGTGCCGCCCGTGACGACGGCCCGTTTGCCTCGAAGTGCGTTCATGAGGCGAGAACGATTCAGCCCGGCGAAAAGATGCGGTGCCTCGTCGATTTTCGGCTCGGTCGAGTGACGAAGACGGCGGGGCTCGGCCACTCAGGGCATGCACTCCCAGTTTTTCGGGGCCGCCGCCGGCTGTTGCGGCAGGCCTCTCCCGCGGATTCTCCGCGGCTGCACCTGTGTGTCCGCGCTCACGCCGGCAGCCCTGCGGCGCCCATGAAGTTCAGCCAGAAGACGGTCGCGACGGCAGCGGTGGCGCTGCTGGTCGGCGCTGCGTGGGTGGCGGTCTTTGCCCGTCTCTCGAACCCCTCGTTGCTGTTCCGTGGGTACAACTCCGACGACGCGATGCCGGTGTTGATGTCGAACGACGACACCTTTCACCTGGAGTCGCTCTACTACTGGGCGCAGGACCGCTTCTCGGGAACCCCGTTCTTCATCCTCTCGCTCGTCCACAAGGCCACGGGCTTCTTCTGGACGCCGAGTGGTCTGGCCATCGTGCAGGCGCTCTGGTGCGGGTCGTCGGCGCTCGTCATCTGGCGGTGGTCGGGCCGGGTCAGCATGGCGCTCGCGTGGGCCACGATGTTGCTCGTGGGTGGTGTGTGGACCGACCTGCTCTTCGAGCTCGCGCAGCCCTATGCGTGGCAGCTGACGTGGCTGTGCCTCGCGGCCTGGGTGATGAGCTGCCGGCTCGAGGAGACAGGCTTCGGTGGCTGGAAGGGTGGAGTGCTCTTCTTTCTGCTGACGTGGCAGGCGCAGGCCGCCAACGCGATGAGCGGCACCTGGCTGGGCGTGTTGGCGGTGGTCGAGCTGGCGCTCGCTCGGGGTCGAAGACTGCGCGCCATCGCCACGGTGGTGTTGCCCATCGCGCTGGCCATCACCGGAGAGTGGCTGCTGCGGCGGCTGTACTGGCTTCGGTACTGGCGCGAGCACCGGGTGAACGTCGCCAGCCCGCTCGGCATCAATCTCGAGGGCGCGCTCGATTCGTACGCCGTGATGCGCTCGTGGTTCGATTGGTGGCACCTCGGAGCGCTGGTCGCGTGCCTCCTGGTCGCGGTCGCTGCGTTGCGGTGGAGGACGATTCCCCGGTGGCTGGTCTACCCGGCCGCGTTCTTCGTGATGAACGTGCTGCAGCCCTCGGTCGTCACGCACATTCAGATTTCGGGAACGGCCCAGAAGTACTTCACCCTGGCGGGCCTGCTTGGCCCTTGGGTGGTGGTCGCCGGGCTGGCGCTGGTGCTCGAGTCACGCGGCTGGTGGTGGCCCCTCGTTCCTTCGGTGGCGCTCGTGCCCTTCGGGCCGCTGGTGAGGCCGCTCCCGCCGCCCGACCTGGCGTTCGATGCCGCGCTCCGAACGGCGAACGAGCTCTCTCGAACCGTGAAGTCAGGCTTTCTCGCGTCTGGCTATTGGGAGACGTACGCGCTCGCCAGCCTCACTCCGAACGTCAAGCCGGTCTCGAGACACCGTCAGAGCCAGCGCACCCATCACCTCTTCGAGGAGATTTCTCGGACCGACTCGATGTGGCTGGGGTGCCGGGGAACCGACGGGAACCCCGAACGAGACCTCGAGTTCTGGCCACACGTGCTCGTGGGTCGAACGCTCTTCGTGCCTCAAGGCGAGCGCTTCGTCGGAGTCGGCGAGGCCGAGTTCCGTCGTTACCGGCGCGCGAAGGTGTCGTGGTCGAAGCGCAGCCGCGTGTGCCCTGACGAGCCGCTCGTCGTCGATGGCCGGGGCACCCTCGTGCTCTTCGACCCCAGCGAGGTGGTCTTCACCGTCGACGAGCTCGAGGGCCCAGCGCCGACGCGTGAGGGCACGGCGTGGCTGTGGCAGCTCGACGGCCACCTCACCGTTCGCACCAACGAGTGCGTCGACACGTTCGCCTTCATCACCGACGAGTGACTGGTCGGGCTTGCGGACGAGGCCAGGGTGTCGACGTCGGCCCTTACCCGGTCTGCTTGGCGACGGCGGCGGCTCCAGCCTTCGCGGCGGCTTCGTCGAGGTAGCGCGGCGCTTCGGCGAACGAGAGGTCGTCCTTGAAGCGGTAGAGGCGCGGCATGCCCGTGGGGATGTTGAGCTCGACGATGTCGTTGTCGGAGATGTGCTCGAGGTACTTCACGAGCGCGCGGAGTGAGTTGCCGTGCGCGACGATGACGACGCTCTGACCGGCACGGAGCTGCGGCACCACGAAGTCGTGCCAGTACGGCAGCACGCGGGCGACGACGTCTTTGAGGCACTCCGAGGTGGGCAACGCGTCTGGCGCGATGGCGCGGTAGCGCTTGTCGTTGCCCGGGTGGAACTCGTGGCCCGGCTTCACGGCCGGCGGCGGCACGTCGTAGCTGCGCCGCCACAGCTGCACCTGCTCCTTGCCGAACTGGTTCACCATCTCGACCTTGTCCTTGCCCTGCAGGTCGCCGTAGTGCCGCTCGTTGAGGCGCCACGTGCGGTTCACCGGCAGCCACACCTGCCCGAGCTCTTGCAGCGCGAGGTTCGCCGTTCGCACCGCGCGCGAGAGCAGCGACGTGTGCCCCGTGTCGAACCAGAGGCCCTCTTTCTTCATCAAGGCTCCGGCGTTGCGCGCTTCGGCTTCGCCCTGGGCCGTCAGGTCGACGTCCACCCAACCAGTGAAGAGGTTCTTCTCGTTCCAGCTGCTCTGTCCGTGACGCACGATGCACAGGGTCGATGGCATGGCGGCGTTGTAGCGAAGTGCCGCCACCTCGTCAGGCAGCTTCGTGTAATGCCCTGCGCCCGAACGCCACTTGTCGTGGCTCAAGGTCCACCTTCCCTGGAGTGCCCATGTCGAACGAGACCGTTCAACGAGAACTCACCGAACTGCGAGCCGAGCTCGAGCAGCTGCGCGCGAAGGTCGACCGCGCTCCCCGTCGGCGGTGGGTCTGGCCGGCGCTGGGCGTCGTGTTGATCAGCAGCTTCGCGTGGGCGCAGCTCGTCACCTTCAACGCAGACGAGCCGGCCTACGCGAGCGCGGTGAACGGCAATTTCAACCAGCTCAAGACGTGGCTCGAGCAGAAGGTCGGCACGGTCGGCACGAACACCATCACGACGGGGCAGGTCGTCATCGGGGCGGCGGCGAACCAGACGACGTTGTCGGTGAACGCGACGGGCCAGCTTCAGGCGACGGGAGGCCTCGCGCTTCCCGACGGCACGGGCATCACTTCGACGCGGTTCGGAGTCGCCGCGCCCGTCGTCAACGCCACGACCGCGAACTTCGCTTCCGGCTTCCTCGAGGGCACCTTCGTCGACGCGGGTGGCACCATCGTCATCATGGCCTCGGCCAGTGGCTTCTGCTCGACGTCGGGGCGAATCACCATGCAGGTGAAGGTCGACGGCACGACGGTGGGGTCGATGCGGTTGACCTGCAACGTCATCAACCAGCACATGGCGTTTCCTGCGGCGTTCATTCGTTTGAACCGCAACGTGCTGTCAGCGCCGGGCTTCAACCCGCCCGTCACCCGCACGGTTCGGCTCGAGCCCATCAACTGCACGACGGGCTGCTCGCCCGGGCTCGTCACCACGATTGCCGACTTGAACGACTTCGGAGAGGTCACCGTGCTGCGTCTGCCGACGCCCTGAGCTGTCGGGCTGCGACGGTCAGCTCATCTGCAAGCGAGACTCACCACTCGTGCCTGACGCGCGCGACGGAGCCGCAGGGCAGACACACGGCCGAGGGCACACCGGTGTTGCGCCGCGTTCGCCCTGCGGAGGCGCGCAGAATCGCCGCGCCTTCCTTCTCGTCGCACGCGAGGCACTCGTTCACTCCTCCGTCCGGCAGGTGGTACGCGGCATCGAGCAGGGTGAAGCACGTGCCCAGGCACTTTCCGCGCGTGAAGCGGGTGCTGTAGCCCCAGATGCGGGCGCAGGCGGGCGTGAAGCCGAGCTCCTGAAGACAGGTGACGTTCGCTTCGAGCCCGGCCGCGACGGTCTTCACGCCACAGTCCTGCACACGGCGGCCGAGGTCGGCTTCTCGGCCGAACACCGCGAGGTCAGCGAGGGTCGAGCACGCGCCGCATGGGTCGAGGTGCGTCACCCGACCTCCCGCGGCCGTCGCTTCCGCCTGGGTCGCATGCGTCTTGAGCCGGTACGTCTTCGCGCCTTCGTCGACGACGTGCACCGCGCAGACGCCTTCGACGCGGGCGGGGGGAGGTTGTGAGAACGGGTCGACGCTCACGTCGGGAGGCGTGTCGAGCAACGTCCACTGCGCCAGGCGCTCGAGGCGGTCGGGCGTGAACTCGGTCGGCGTGAAGGAGTCGGCGCCGCAACCGCACGAGGGCCGACATTGCGAGTCGGTGAGCCCGCTCTGCGTGACGATGCGGCCGAACATCGGCGCGCTGCAGGTCATCTCGGTGGTGGTGGCCGTGCGCGTGCCGCAGGCGACGAGCGTGAAGGCGAAGAGGACGATGACGCGCACCGGGCGCTGATAGTGGAGCCGGGCCGGTTCGCGAAGCGTGACGACTGTCACAGTGCGTCGCGCGGGTTTCAGCCCCACGAGTGGTTCATCTCGCGACCGGTGAAGTGCGCGACTCGGGTTGAGACGCCGACGGCTCAGTCGTGAGTCGGGCCGCTCGTGACAGGTGCCCTGACGAGAACCGCGTTCCCCGCTCGTCGCGCAAGCCTGCTCGGGAGCGCCGCGCGTCGTCCTGCGAGGGAGCGGAAGACCGGGAAGGCGCTGGTCCCCGCTCGAACGACCTCGGGCACGCCGGCGACGGTCTTGCGGACGCGGGTGACGGCGAGCGCGGACTTGCCGTTCGACGCCTGCTTCTTCGTGAGCTCGACGAGGCAGCTCGCTCAACTTCCTGGCTCGACGGCGGCTGTTCAGTCGACGACCAGCACCACACCTGCTCCCAGCAACGTCGACGGCGCGAAGCCGAACATGCGGCGGAAGGTGCGGGTGAAGTGGGCTGCGTCAGAGAAGCCGGCTTCGTGTGCTGCCTCGGTGAGCGTGAACCGACGAGAGAGCGCCTTCGCGACGAGTCGCATCTGCAGCCACCAACGCACGCGCACGAGGGGAACGCCGAGGTGCTCGAGCACGAGGTGACGAAGCCGCGACTCCGAGAGTTCCACGGTGCGCGCGAGTGACGCGGTGGTGAGTGACGGGTCGCTCCGGAGTGCTCCGACACAGCGCCGCACGCGCCGGTCGATCGTCTCGTGTGCATCGGGCTCGACGTACGAGAAGGTGACTGACGCTCCGGGCGGACCCGTGACCTCGTGCACCACGCCGGCGGGAATCACGACGCGTCCGCGCTGGCGGGTTCGCTTCAGCGTGACCGTCACGCCGTCGGTCGCTTCGACGATGCAGGTAACGCCACACGCGTGCCGACCGACGCCGAGCAGTGGTCCTTCGTAGTGCGCCGAGTTGGCGCCGACGCGAAGAATGGGGCGGCTCCGGTTCTGCACGGTGTCAGCTTGCCTCGCCAGGTTGCCAAGCGGCGAGGCTTTGGCGTCGAGACTCTGAGAGCGCGAGGGGTGGCAGAGGGCGCTCCGAAGCATCGAGTGAGAAGCGCAGGTTCATGGAATCAGCCAGGCGCTCGAGACCAACGGCCCAGAGCAGGGAGGCCGGTGCCCCTCCAGGGAGGTGTAAACCTGTGGTCGGCAAACCGTCACCTTGTTTACACCCCCCGGGAAGGCGCCCCACCTCCCGGAGGCCGTTTGACCTCGGCTCTCCGGCCATTCCTTCCATCGTTCTTCACTCGAGGCTTCGGAGGGCGACCTTCACCACTGCTCACCCAGAGGCAGCAGTTCCAACGCTGGCGCGAGTTCCAGCCGTTGCGTTCAAGCGCCTCGGCCCGACCGAGAGCACGGTGCGCTCATGCTCTTTCGTCTCCTGGTCCTGTCGGTCTCATTGCTCAATCTCGTGCCGCTCGTCGTGGCTGTCGCTCCGCGCTTCAGCGTCACGCTCTACGGACTGTCGCTCGACCAACCCGTGCTCGAGATCGTGATGCGACATCGCGCGGTGCTGCTCGGCTGCGTCGGTGTCGGTCTCGCGCTCGCCGCGTTTCGTGACGACTGGTGGCTGCCCGCCCTCTCGTTCGCGCTCGTGAGCAAGCTCGCGTTCCTCGCCCTGTGTCTCGTGCACGTGAACGAACTCGGACCGCTTCGTCGCGTCGCAGGCTCCGACGTCATCGCGTTACTCCTGCTCGCCGTCGCCGCGTTCGTCAGGCGCTGACGGGCTTCGGCATCACGCGGTCGAGCACCGCCGTGAACAGCGCCACGCCTGCGCACCCGATGACGTTGTACCAGAGAAAGCCGATGTCACTCGCGAGCCAGGTCACGATGACGACGGCCTGCGCGAGCACGACCGCGAGGAACACCGGCGTGCCGCGAGCGGCCTTGAAGAAGAACCCGACGAGAAAGACGCCCAGCATCGGCCCGTAGAAGATCGACCCGAGAATGTTCACGGCCTGAATGAGGTTGTCGACCTGCGACGCGAACGCCGCGAACGCCATCGCCACCACGCCCCACATCACGGTGAACACCTTGCCCGCGCGCACGCTCTCGACGTCGGTGGCCTTCGGCTTCCACGTGCGCCGATAGAAGTCGACGACCGTCGTGGTGCCCAGCGCGTTCAGCGCGCTCGCCGTCGCCGACATCGCCGCGCAGAGAATCACCGCGAGCAGCAGCCCGACCAACCCCGGTGGAAAGCGCGTCATCACGAAGGTGAGGAACACGTAGTCGGCGTCTTTCACGTTCGCGCGCGGGCTCACGTCCTTGACCAGCTTGCGAGCGTCGGCCCGCACGGTGCGCGCCTCGGCCTCGAGCGCTCGCAGCTGCGTCACCGTCGCGTCGTCGTGCTTCTGGAGCCACGTGTCGAGGAGCGCCCGCTTCTGCGTGAAGAGCGTCTGGTGCTTCTGCTCCAGCACCGTGAGCTCCGACGCCCGGGGCGACGCCCGCACCGTCTCCAGCTCGGGCGCGTTGAAGAACACCGGCGGCGCCTGGAACTGGAACGCCACGAACACGAACACGCCGACGAGCAGAATGAGCAGCTGCATCGGCACCTTCAGCAGCCCGTTGAACAGCAGGCCCCAGCGGCTCTGCTCGAGCGACTCTCCCGAGAGGTACCGCTGCACCTGCGACTGGTCGGTGCCGAAGTATGCGAGCGCGACGAAGGTGCCGCCCGTGATGCCGGACCAGAACGTGTACCGGGTCTCGAGCCGCGGCGTGAAGTCGATGGCCTTCAGCTTGCCGAACACGCCCGCGATGCCGAACGCGTCTCGCACCGAGACGGCTTCGGGAAGGCTCGACACGATGAAACCGAACGCGAGCGCCATGCCGCCGAGCATCACGGCCATCTGCAGCTGCTGCGTCTGATTCACCGCACGCGTGCCGCCCGACACCGTGTACGCGATGACGACGACGCCGATGACGAGGTTCGTCCACATCAACGACCAGCCGAGCACCGTCGAGAGGATGATGGCCGGCGCGTAGATGGAGAGCCCCGCTCCGAGCCCACGCTGCAGGAGAAAGATGAGGGCCGTGAGCTGCCGCGTCTTCAGGTCGAAGCGCTGCTCGAGGTACTCGTACGCCGTGAGCACGCGCGTGCGGTAGTAGATGGGCACGATGGTGGCCGAGAGCACCACCATCGCGATGGGCACGCCGAAGTAGAACTGCACGAAGCCCAGCCCGTCTTCGAAGCCCTGCCCCGGCGTCGAGAGGAACGTGATGGCGCTGGCCTGCGTCGCCATGATGCTGAGCCCAATCGTCCACCACTTCGCGTCGGAGCCACCTCGCAGGTACGCGCCCGCGTTCTGCGCACCACGCGTCTTCCACACGCCGTACGCCACGATGGCGCCGATGGTGCCGATGAGCACCGCCCAGTCGAGCGTGCTCACGCGAAGCTCCAGCTCAACAGCGCGAGCAGCAGCACCTCGAGCGCGAGCGCGCCGAGCACCACGACGTACGCTGCACCCCAGCGCCGCTCAGCTTCCATGGTCGAGCAGGTTCGCGAAGAGCCGGTACGCGCCGGGAACGCCCGCAGGCAGCTGACGGAAGAACGAGAGGCCCGTGTAGATGAAGCGCCCCTTGCCGTGCCGCAGGAAGAGCAGGCTGCCCTTCGAGGGCTTCTCTCCGCGGTCGTTCATCGTGAGCGGCGTCTCGTAGTGCGAGTCCCAGGTGTTGGCGAAGTACAGCCCGCGCTCCTGCACCCAGCCGCCGAAGTCGTCGTCGCTCAGCGCGTTCGGAGCCTTCAGGAGCACGTGTGCGTCGCGGGTGACGACGGCGTCTTCGTCGGTGACGCGGTCTTGCGAGAGCTCGAACGGCAGCGGACCGATGGTGGCCGGCACCGAGCTGAGCCAGTTCTTCGTGTTGTACTGGGCGACGAGCGTGCCGCCGTTCTTCACGTACGCCATCAGCCGCTCGTACACGGCCGGCAGCTTCGGGTTCACGTTGTACGCGCGCACACCCACGACGATGGCGTCGAAGCGCTCCAGGGCCGAGGTGCGCAGCGCTTCGTCGGTGAGCAACGTCACCTCGTAGCCGGCCTGCGTGAGCGCCGCGGGCACGTCGTCACCGGCGCCGACGATGTAGCCGACGCGCGTGGTCTTCCCTCGACGCAGGTCGACCCGCAGCAGCTTCACCTGCGCCGCCGTCAGCACCGTCTGAATCGGAATGTGCGCGTACTCGACGCGGGTGAGCGTCTTCGCCGGCGCTCCATCGAGCAGCACCGAGAAGCTCCCCGTCGTCGGAGCCGTCTTGCTCGCGGGCTTCACCTTGAAGGCGACCTTCGCCTCGGTGGTCTTCTTCTCGAGCGTGTACGGCGCGGCTGCCGGCTCGCAGACGAAGCCAGCGGGAACGTCGAGCTTCACCTCGCCACGCTGCGCATCGGCGTTCGCCGTGAGCGTCACCTCGACGGTCTTCGCGTTCAGGTCGGTGAAGACGAGCAGCTCGGCGTTCGCGCGGGCGACGACGGGCGGGAGCACTTCGATGGGCCGATGACGTTCTCCAACGGTCGGGTCGACCCATCGAAACGTCGCGGGCCGACGCAGAGAGAACGTGTGGCCCGCCGACGAGAGCCGGTACTCCACCATGAAGGGAGACGGCAGCTCGGGTGCGCCGATGGGCTGCGTCGAAGCGACGCCCCAGGTGCCCTTCTGCGGCGGCAGGTCGAGGAAATATGGACTCGAAAGCGACGCAGCGACGTCGAGCTCCACCGACAGCTTCGCCGGCTTGCCACGCTCGAGCATCGTTCCCGGCGTGAGGGACGTCGCCGCAACGGTCACTGCGTCGAGCGTGATGGGTGTTCCCGAACGTTCGAGCGCCATCACGTCGAGCTTCAGCTTCGCGCCCGGCACCACGCTCGTCGTCGCCGCGCTCGCCTGCACGAAGAGCCCCGCGCAGTTCGCGATGAGGTCGGTGAGCTGGGTCAGCTTGTGCTCCTTCCACGGGTTCGCCGGCATCGCGCGCAACGCCTCGAGCGCCAGCAGCAGCGTGGGAACCGACTTCGCCGGAGCGTCGACCTTGAACTCGGCCGTCGCCTTCTCGACGAGCTGCGCGAACTTCTCGGTGCCGGCGACGCGCTTCCAGCTCGTGTCGAGCCCTTCGAAGAGCGACTTCTTCGCGGGGTCTCCATCGAGTGGAGCGAAGTACTCGACGCTGCCTTCGTGCACGGGCGCGGCGCCGAAGCCCTGGCTCTTGTGCATGCTGCGGCTGGTCGCGGCGAGCTCTCCGTACGAGAAGCCGAGCAGCGGGCTGAACTGGCTCGAGTCCCACGTGACCGAACCTTCGGGCGGCTTGAAGGCCGGGTCGGGCGCCCACGCGTTCCACACGATGCGCTTCGCCTGCCAGACCTGAACGCGGTCGAGCTGCTCGGGGTGAAACGTCGGATCCGCCGCGGCGCGAAACGCGAGCACCGCCAACTTCGCCGAGGCCGTGTGGTGGCCGTGCGTGGTGCCCGGCTCGGGAGAGAAGCGCGTGATGATGAGGTCGGGCCGCAGCGAACGAATGACGAACACCGCGTCGGCCAGCACGTCGTCGGGAATCGAGTCGGGCTTGCCCGCCCAGATGGCCATCGTCTCGTCGACGCTCTTCGAGTACCCGAAATCGCGCGCGCGCGTGAAGTACTGCTCCGCGCCGTCGACGCGGCGTGCGGCGAGCAGTTCCTGGGTGCGAATGACGCCGAGCAGCGGGCCGAGCTCGGAGCCGATGAGGTTCTGGCCGCCTTCGCCGCGCGTGAGCGAGAGGTACGCCGTGCGGAACTTCATCTCGTTCGCGAGCGAGCCGAGCAGCCGCGTGTTCTCGTCGTCTGGGTGCGCGGCGACGTAGAGCGCGGTGCCGACGACGGAGAGTCCCTTCAGGTCGTTGAGCAGCTGCGCACCATCGCGAGCCTGGGCCGGGGCAGAGAGGAGCAGGGAAATCATCAGGGCCTTCATGGAGTCCTCGTGAGGCGGCGGTAGTGCGCCTCCCACTGGTCGACGATGGGCGACAGCTGGAAGCGGGAGACGGCGGCGTCGCGCGCGGCCTTCGACATGGTTCGGTGCAGCGGGGCGTCGTCGAGCAGCGTTCGTGCGCTCGCGGCCATCGCCGCGACGTCTCCGACGGAGTGCAGAAAGCCGTTCACGCCATGGGTGACGACCTCGGGCAGCCCACCCACGTTCGACGCGATGACGGGAACGCCGCAGCTCATCGCTTCGAGCGCCGCCAGCCCGAAGCTCTCGAGCTCACTCGGCAGGAGGAACACCGCGCCGCGCTGGAGGTGTGGAGCGACGTCACGACACTCGCCGAGCAGCGTCACGCCACGCACGCCGTCGCGACGAATGACGTTCTCGACGTTCACGCGTTCGGGTCCATCGCCGAGCAGAAGCAGTTCGTCTGCACCGCTGCGCGCATGAATCGCGAGCACGTCTTCGATGCGCTTCACCGAGCGGAAGTTCGAGTTGTGCACGAGCACGCGGCCAGCCGGAGCACCCGGCGTGAAGCGCGTCGTGTCGACGAAGTTCGAGAGCACCTGCACGTCGACGTCGGCGAGCGAGGTCGCCTTCAGGGCGAGGAACTTCGATGGTGCGGTGACGAGCTGGGCGCGCCGAAGCGCGTGTCGAACCATCGGCGCGTAGGCCTGCTCAGCGCCGAGCGTCAGCACGTCGGTTCCATGCACCGTCACCACGAGCGCGGGAGCCTTCCGGCCCAGCACCTCGCCCGCGAGCGCCGCGCTGACCGCGAAGGGCAGGGCGTAGTGCACGTGCACCACGTCGAGCTCGAGTCGCGTCAATGTGGAAGCCAGCGCGAGGCCGAGATCGCCCGAGGGCAACACGGGATGCGTCGGAACGCCGACCTCGTGCACCGTCACGTTCTTCGCGTCGCCTAGCCGAGGCGGTCGCGCAGCAGCGATGAAGTGAACGTCGTGTCCGCGTTCGGCGAGCGAGAGCCCGAGCTCCGTCGCGATGACGCCGCTGCCGCCGTACGACGCGTGACACACGATGCC
Organism: Archangiaceae bacterium; assembly: GCA_016879935.1. Taxonomy (GTDB): domain Bacteria; phylum Myxococcota; class Myxococcia; order Myxococcales; family Myxococcaceae; genus Xiheimicrobium. Next base: position 22,801 of record JAACJQ010000090.1, read on the forward strand.
GATGCGAAGCCCGCTCATGTGAACTCCGGCGAGAGCGTGATGACCTCGTGGCCGAACGGAACGACGCGCGACTCGACGAGCTTCACGAACGCCTCGATGCCGAACGACGCGAAGAACCCAGCGGCGCCGAGCACCCGCTCCTGCGGCTGACCGTTCGGAAACAGCGCGCGCTGCAGTCGATCGACCCGGCCCGCGAGCACCTCGTCTTTCGTGAGCCGCTCCCGGTTCAGCCGGGCCCCCAGCCGATTCGCCGCCCGCGCGATGGTCTTGCGCGTTCGCTCCACCGCGTCGTCGACGCCTTGCACGCTCGAGAGCACCGGCTCGATGGCTGCGAGCAACTGCTGCTCCACGTCTTCGGTCGTGCCCCTGGGCGCCAGCTTTCGAAGCAGTGTCTCTCTCGGCACTTCCACTTCCGCGGGCGTGAGCCCCAACGTCTCGAGCAACGCCTTCGGCCGCGCCTCGACCACGCGAAACCGCGCGCGCGGCATCACCATCGGCATCGAAAGCCCGAAGTGCGAATAGAGCGGAGCCAGCTGCGCGAAGTAGTTCAGCTCGCCCGGGCCTCCGACGATGGCCGCCGTCGGCAACAACGTGTCTTGAATGATGGGCCGCAGCAGCGCCGAGCTGCTCACACAGAGTGGATCCTCCGGCAGCTTCGCCGACGCCTCCGCCCGAAACCGTGCGCCAGCTCGGCCATCGGGATGAATGAACGTGAGCGCCGAATCACGAACGCGCACCTGCACGTCGAAGCCCGCACGCTCGAGGTCGTCGCTGCGTTGCTGGAGCACTCGCGTGATGACGTCACACTCCGCGAGCGCTCGTTCGTGCACGGAACGCGCGACCCTCGCGAGCACCTCGTCACGCGGGTCGAGAATGACGAGCGACGGGAACAGCTCCGACAGCACGCCAGCAAACGCGGTCACCCAGGTGGCTTCGGGCCGGTAGTGCCGCGTGAACAGCGCCGAGACCTCGTCTGCGTGCGGCCACCCATCGAGGGCAGCTCCCAGCGTCGAGAGCGCTTCATCGACCCCCGCGCCCAACTGCACCGACGACATCGACGCGCGCTCGACGTGCGGCGAGGCGAGCGAGAGCTTCGTCAGCGCTCCGTCTCTGCCGTGCACGACCGTGTGAGCAATCTCGTCGAAGTCGTGGTCTTCACTCTGCAACCAGAAGACAGGCACGCACTCGAGCGCGCGCGCCGTCACGACCGCCGTGGCTGCTTTGTAGAGGGAATACAGCGGGCCGAGGAACAGCCCGACCTGCTGTCCCGTCACCACGACCGGCGCGCCACCCGCGAGCGCGTCGAGCGACGTCTCACGCGCTGACGTCAACGGTCGTCGCGCCGCCTGTGCCCTCAGCGCCGAGACGACCTCGGCCTTCACCCCGCGCGCACGGGCCTGCCGAACGAACTCCGCCCGTCTCGATGGGTGTCGAAACCCGTCATCGAGAAAGCGAAGGGCGCCCGGCTCGGCCTTCAGGAACGCGGGGGAAAAGGCCGACATCGACGACTTACTTGCCCTTCCAGTCGGTCAGCGCCTTCTTCACGTCGGCCGCGTAGAAGAAGCCCTCGGGCTTCACCTGGCCCAGCGTGTTCGCCTTCTCGGCGAGCGGCAGCGCCTCCTTGAACTTGCCCTGACCCGCGAGCGCCTGCGCCTTCACCCACGTGTTGAGCCACGTCTCGGCGATGGCGATGGACTTGTCGGCGAAGGCGAGCGCGTTCGCGAAGTCCTTCTCCTCGAGGTAGTAGCGCGCGGCCTGCGTCATCTGCGCCGACGGGTTCTCGGCCATGGCCTTGATGTTGGCGGCGGCCTGCTCGGCGGTCTTCAGCTTCACCGGCAACGAGACGCGAACCTTCTCCCACTCGAGGTCGACGCTCGCCGTGTCGTTGGTGAAGTTCGACACGAGGTACGCGAGGCGCTCCCGCGCGGCGATGGCCTGTGGCTTCACGGCGACTCGCACCAGGTCGTTGCCTCCTTTGTACTCGTCGCTGCCCCAGAGGTCGTTCACCTTGCTGAGAATGAGCGTCCACGACGAGGCGCCGGGAATCGTGAAGAAGCCGTACGTGCCCGCGGGCACCTGCGTCTCGCCGATGACGACCGGCATGCTGAACGTGATGGTGGTGTTCTTGTTCGCGCCCGCGCGCCAGACCTTGTCGAGCGGCACGAGCCCGCCCCAGATCTTGCGGCCCTTCACGGCGGGGCTGCTGTAGTCGACGGTGATGGTGGTGAGGCCCGCGGTCTGCACGACCTTCGCTTCAGGGCTGAGCGCCGGCAGCTTCAGCTGGGCGAAGGCAGAGACGGCAGAGAGACACGCGACGAGAACGACGAGACGAAAAGACATGTGACCCCTCGGAGAGATGTGACCGGGCCCACATGACATGAGGCGGGCGCCGGTTTCACATTTTCTCGAAGCAGTCCGTCAGAGTGCTGCCATCTGCTCACCACACAGGTGCGCGAGCGCCATGATGGTCCACTGCGGGTTGATGCCGGCGCAGTCGGGGAACAGCGACCCGTCGCACACGCGCAGGTTGTCCATGCCGCGCACGCGGAAGTCGGCGCCCACGGGGCCAATCGCGTCGTCGGTGCTCATGCCGTTGCCGCCCTGCGGGTGGCCGGTGCCGACGACGAGGTCACGCAGGTCTTTCAGCTGCGTCTCGTACGCCTTCAGCTCGTTCGCGTCGGAGACGACGATGCCGTGCGCCGTCGGCATGATGAGCTCGTTGATGGGCTCGGGGTTGCGGTCGTCCATCAGCGCGCGGGCAATCACGCCGTGGCCGTGGTGGAGGCGCGAGAGGTCGTCGAGGCCGATGGGCAGCTGCACCTTGCCGTCGGCGTCGACGGTGCCCGAGGCGAGCGTGGCGACGAGCGGCGCGACCACCGCGAAGTTGCGGTAGTTCTGCATGCGCGCCTGGTGCACCTCGAGGTACCCGGGCAGCACCATCGCGTGCGCGGCCGGCGGGTTGAACCACGACTCGATGACGAAGCGCGGCCCCGGCTCGTTCGGCCAGAAGAAGTGCGAAATCTGAAGCGAGCCGTACGACTGAATCGGCTCCTGCAAAAACGCGAAGACGGGCGCGCCGATGTTCGCCGAGAGCCGCTTGCCGATGAGCCGGTGCGCGAGGCCCGAGCGCAGCAACGCCGCCGACGACTGAATCGGGCCGCACGAGACGACGTACTCCTTCGCCTTCACCGAGAGCGTCTGCGAGCCGTCGCCCACCGCCACCTGCGCGCCCGTCACCTTCGTGCCCGACAGCTCGAAGCGGTGCAGCCGCGCGAGCTCGATGACGTCGAGGTTGCCCGTCTCGAGCCCTTCTTTGAGGTGCACCTGCAGGCTGTTGCGCTTGGCCTCGTATGAGCAGCCGAGGTTGCAGTACCCGCAGCCGCGGCAGGTCGAGCGCTTGATGTTCACGTTGCATTCGTAGAGCCCCGGCACGTTCGGCAGCGCGGGCGGGTGCTTCGCCACCGGGCCCCACGCCTGCTCGAGGTACGAGAGGGCCGGGTTCAACCGGGCTCCAGGCGCGAGCGCTTCACTCGCGGGAATGATGCCGAGCTCGGCTGCCACCGCGTCGTACGCGCGGTTGAGCTCGCTCTCGCTCACGGGGAAGCCGACGTTCGCCCAGCGCTGGAAGATGGGCTTCGGCAAGCGGAAGCACACCGCGTTGTTGTGCAAGCCACCACCACCGACGGCGCGCGCCTGCAGCACGGTGATGTTGCGGTACTTCGCGGGGTCGACCTTCGGGCGGCCGACGTCGAGCGCGTTCTGCAGCCCGCCCATCGCGTACGTGCGTGAGAGGCCGTCGATTTCGCCGCTCGAGAACGAGGGTTCGTGGTGGTACCGGCCCGCCTCGAGCAGACACACCTTCTTGCCCGCCTTGGCGAGGCGGTTGGCGAGCAGGCTGCCCGCGACGCCCGAGCCCGCGATGAGCACGTCGTACTGGCCCACCGGCTTCTGCTTGATGGCGAGCTTGAGGGAGCCGGGGCCAGGCGACGTCGGCGCGCGCACGTACCCGATGGAGGTGTCGACGCTCGGGCACGAGTAGTACGTGGCCATCAACACCACGTGCAGCGAGTGCGCCGCAGAGCGCAGGTCGCGCTCGAGCACCGTGTTCACCGGGTTGTTCAGCACGTCGCGAACCACCTGCCGCAGCTTCGTCGCGTCGAGCTGACCGAGCGCCTGACCGACGAGCGTGTCGACCGCCGCGCCGACGACGTTCTGCAGCAGCGCGCCCAGGTCGATGGAGGAGTTGGCGAGGTACTTCTCGAGCTGCTCGATGACCTCGGCCGGCGTCGCCACCTTCTGCCCGGGAATGTAGACGTCGAGCAGCAGGCTCACGAGCAGCTGCTGGTGCCAGAGAATCGAGCGGCTGCCGGAGAAGAAGAGCGGCACCACCGAGTACACCTCGGAGAGCCGCGCGTTCATGAAGCCCAGGAAGTCCTGCTGGGCGAGCTTCGTCTCGAACGGCGACGCCGAGCCCGGGAACTCGAGCGAGCCGAGCTGGTCCATCAGGTCGGGCAGCGCGACGTGCAGCTCTCCATCGGCGACGACTTCTCCGCGCGAGAGGTCGCTCACCGTCACGCTCAGCAGGGTCGAGAGGTCGCCGAGCGCGTCGAGCGCCTGCACGGCTCCGTCAGCGCGCAGCTGCTTGAAGCCCTTGAGCAGGTACGGCGCTCCGCCCGGGCCGGTGAACTCGATGTTGAACTCGAACTCCTGCTCGCGCCGGCTCGGCGTCGTGGGCCGGAACATCTCGATGGTGCCGCCGGTGATGCTGAAGCGCCGCGGAAACAACCCGTCTTTCCACTGCACCGTTCCGCCCGAGACCTGACAGACGTGGGCCGGGCCCGCGATGAAGGCGTTGAGCGAGCCGATGACCTGCGTCGTCGAGAACGCGAACGACTCGACCGAGCCATTGGAGCGGCGTGTCACCTGGCCGCGCATCGCTTCGAGAACACGAACTCCGACGGCGTTCGAGATGGGCATGTGTGTTTTCCCCCGCGTGAAGAGGCGCGAACCGTACCGCGCGGCGTGCCCACCCGAACGGAGGAAACGGCAGACGAAGGTCAGGTCAGTGCAGAAGTGCCTCGGCGTCTTCGAGGGGCACGACACGCCCGGCCGAGCAGGCCCCACACGCACTTCGGATGCCGCAGGTTCGACTCCTGCCGACCCGACTCATCGGGTCGTAGCTCAGACGGTAGAGCACCGCCTTGAAACGGAAGAGAACGCGAGTTCTCCCTGTGGCTTTCTCACTCGGGCGTGTCGTGCATTCCCACCTTCAGGAATCGGAGTCTCACCGTTGCGCAGGGCGCTGATTGCGCCGGGCGCTACATCGAACGGCCACTCCCGGAGGTCGCGATGCCGCTGATGACGAAGAAGGTGAAGCTTCACGATGGAATCGTCGGCGCGCTGGTGCTCGCGAGCGTCGGGCTTGGGCAGGCGTTCGACCCGCGGTGGTACGCGCTCACGGGCCTCGTGGCGGTCGTGATGATCAGCAGCGCCTTCACCGGCTTCTGCCCGGTGCACTTCCTCGTGAGCAAAGTCGTCAAAGAGCCCTGAGTCTGCTGGACGAGGTGGCAGTGCTGGGGTCAGGTGCGCCAAGGGCCGATGGCAGCGAGTCGTTCGATGCGGTTGGTGCTTCTCCTTCTCTTGTGTGGCTGTGGGCGCTCGGGGCTGCTCGACGAGCTCGGTCTGGCTCCATTCGACGCAGGCACGAGCCGTGACGCGGGCGTCGATGCCGGTGTCGGTGTCGACGCGGGACTTCGTCTCGATGCCGGCGTGCGAGCGGGCCCGAGCTTCGTGTTCAAGAGCTCGAACACCTGCCCCGGCACGGGCTCCGAGATGGACCTGATTCCCCGCCCGGGTGAACGGCTCGTGCTGGTGAAGACGACGGTGCAGACCGAGTGCAGCGGCGCGGGCGGAGACTGGCTCATCGGCACGCTGCTCGACAGCACCAGCATCGCCTTCGGAGCGCACGCCTGTTTCTTCGTGCCGTCACGCCTGCAGGACACGTCGTGGTTCGGCCTCGCGCGCATCGACCCGAACGGACCGCTGCTCATGACGCAGACCGGGTGGTGCATTCTGCCCGTGACGACGAACGCGAAGGTGCTCGCGTGGGGGCTGTACCCGAGCGAGCAAGACGCCGTCGCCGCACGTGCTGCGCTGACGCCCTGAACTACGCTGCGCCGATGCTCGCTGGCCTCGCTGCCGTCGTCGTCTTCTTCATCGTCGGCGCGCTCACCGCCGGCATGGGCGTGAAGCACATCGTCACCCGGCGACGCATTCGTCAGTGGCCGAAGGCGAAGGGCACCATGCTCGAGGCGAAGCTGTCGTCGGGCGAGTCGATGTCGCAAGACGAAGACGGCGAGTGGGAGTCGTCGAGCTGGTTCGGCATCGCGGTGCGGTTTCGCTACGAGGTCGCGGGCGTTTCGTACGTGAGCACCACGCTCTCGCCGAAGCCGTTCCAGACCAACGACGCGCGTGAAGCCGACCTGCGCATGAAGAAGTATCGCGCAGGCTCCGAGGTCGAGGTGCTCTACGACGCGAAGGACCCGAAGACGGCGTACCTCGAGAGCCCGATGAGCGGCGGTGCCATCGTGCTGCTCATTCTCGGTTCGGTCTTTCTCGTCGCGTCGCTCGGGACGATGGCCATCATGCTCGCGTCGAGCTGACGCCTCAGCCCTTCGGGCCGAAGCGTGCTCGCAACGCCTTCACCGTCAGCTCGAGGTCAGGGCTCGTCGCCACCACGCAGGGCAACGCGGCCGCCGCGTTCAAGAACTCGCCGACGCTCTCACCGAGGGCCTGCACCACCGCATTCTCGGGGAACGCGACCTTCGTGCGCAGCCAGTGCGTCGCCATGTGCAGCCCGAGCAGGCTCTCGACGGGGCTCTGCTTCACCGTGCGCGCGAGAAACTCCACCTCCTTGCGCCACAGCGGCTTGCTCTCGAGCGACGCCGGGTTCGAGAAGCTCGCGAACGCCACCGGAATCAACACGTCGTCGAAGCGCTTCATCGCCAATCGCTCGAGCGCGCGCTGCGAGAGACTCGACGAGAACGCGTCACGCCACGGCAGTCGCTCCGCCAGGTACTCGTTGATGACGGCCGACTCGTAGAGCACCAGCCCATCGTCTTCGAGCAGCGGCACCGCCTGCGTCGGTGAGAGCGCGAGCAGCTCAGCCGGCTTGTTCGCCAGGTCGACCTCGCGCAGCTCGAACGGCGCCTTCATCAACGTGAGCAGTGCGCGGCTGCGGTGCGCATAGGGACAGCCCGCCGCCGAGAAGAGCCTCACAGCCCGCCCATGTCGTAGCTGGTGGGCACGTCGACGCGGAACCCGAAGTCGACCGTCTTCTTCTCCTGCGGCTTGAGCGCCACCTTCCAGCTCGCCACGCCCGACGCCTTGTTCACCTGCGCGCCGGCCGTCGTCTTCTCGGTGAGCGCCACGTCGATGTCGTTCACCTCGGCCACGGGCAGATGGTCGGCCACCGTCAGCTCCACCGGCGCCTTGCCGTAGTTCGCGAGGTCGAACTTGTAGACGTAGGTGAAGCGCTTCTTCGAGTTGAACAGCCCCGAGTCCTTCTTCAGCTCTTCGACGACGGTGCGTTTCACGCGAATCGTGTCGTCGATGCCGAAGGTGAGCGAGAACGCCGCGCCCTGCGCCACGCGCTCGAGGTCGTAACGCCCGACGAGGCCGGTGGAGCGGAACGCATCGACCCGCCCCGCCAGCAACGGCCAGCCGCCGGTGTTCGACAGCTCGGCCACGCGGAACGCCACCGGGTACAGCTTCGGCATCACCTTGAGCTCGAACGTCGCCGCCAACTTCGTCTCGCCGACGAACAGCCGCACCGGCGCGCCGTCACCCGGCACCTTCGCGGGCTCCTTCACCTCGAGCTGCACCGACAGGCCCTGGCTCTTCGCCACCAGGCCCGACTCGTTCTTCACGCCGCTGCCGGGAGCCACCGCCACCGACGCCGTCTCGACGAACTCGTCACGCCGCGTGAGCACCTTCTTCTCTGGCGCGCGCTCCGTCGCCCCGACGTACAGCTTGTTCATGGTCGGTGGCGTCGCGTTCTGCGCGGGCACGGCCGTCGAGAGCGAGAGCTTCACGTTGCTCCAGTCTTCGCCCGTCACCTGCGTCACCGTCGCGAACGTCGCGAAGTCGACCGTCTTGTTCGCCTCCGACGCGCGCGCTTCGTACGCCGGCGTCCACGAGGCGCCGCCGACGAGGTAGTTGAGCGAGAGCTGCGCCGACTTGCCCTGCGTGCAGGTGACGAGCACCTCGACCCGCCACGCCTGCTTCTGCGCGCCGACGCGCACCTCGTCGAGCTGACGGCGCACGTCCTCCATCACGCGGTTCAGGTCGCGCCGCTTCGCCTGCAAGTCGGCCACCTGCTTCGCCACGCTCAGGTTCGTCGCCAGCGGCGTGTCGAGTGACGCCTGCCACGTCTTCACGTCGGGCTTCTCTGCGGCGAGCTCCTTCGACAGGCCCTGCTCGGCGACTTCACGCAGCCGCATTGCCAGCGCGCGTTGCCCTTCGGCGCGGGAGACCTGGTCGTCGATGACGCGGCCGTCGTCGGCGAGCTGCTCGAGCTTCTTCTCGAGCGCTTCGGCCTTCTCGCTGAACACCTTCTCCTGCTTCACCAGCTCGGCGCGCAGGCCATCGACGGTGCCGTCCGACATGCGCGCGCGAAAGGAGTCTCCGACGGCCGCGGGCGGCACGTTCTCGAACACGATGGCCGTGCGCGAACCACACGTCACCGGCGTCACCCGCGTCACCTGCGCGCGGTCTGGGTACACCACCACTTCGTCAGGAGCGCCCGTCGAAGCGAGCAGCACCAACACGAGCGTCGTCATCATGGCCGCACCTCCTGCTGGTACAGCTTCCATCCTCTGGGGCGTTTGACCTGGTAGCTGAAGGTGAGCGTGCGCTTCTCGTTCGGCGCCAGCGTGAGCCGCCACTCGAGCTTGCCCGTCGTGGTGTCTTGAATCGCGCCCGGCTTCGAGTCGAGCAGCTTCGTCTCGAGGTCCTTCTGGTTCGCCTGCGGCAGCGGCCACTGGTCGAACACGCGCAACGCGACGGGCGTGCGGTACGGGTTCACCAGCTCGATGCTGACGGCGTAGGTCGAGAGGTCGTCCTTCGAGACGACGCCTTCGGTCGCGTCGACGACCTGCACGTTGCGAACGGTCTTGATGGCGCGGTCGAGGCCGAGCGGCAGCGTGAAGGCTTCGTTCGGCGAGACGAGCTTGAGCTGCGCAGTGCCGGCCGGGTCTGCGCCCACCGACAACGTCGCGGGGCCTCCGGGCAGCACCTGCTGCGAGGGGTTCTTCAGCTCGGCCGACAGGTAGGCCTCCTTTGCGAGCGCCGGGTACACCTTGCGCTCCACCGACACGGGCCACTGCTGGCTCCAGAGCGCGACGCGGCGGGCGCCCTGCGACGAGGGAATGGTCTCTTTCTGGCGAGACGCGAAGCTCAGGTCGTAGCCACCGGCCAGCGTGACGGGGCTGTCGGAGCCGTAGCTCGGCGCGCGATAGCCCGGCGGCGGCGCGAGCGAGAAGCCACTCGTCGGCTGCATCGGGTAGCCCGAGGCGCTGACCGTCGAACGCGTGCGAGAGAGCTCGGCTTTCGCCATGGGCATCGGCCGCGACTCCTCCAGCTCCATGGACTCAGGCTGAGCGAGGTCGCCATCAATCTCTTCACCCGAGAACTCCATGGCCTTGTCGGCCATCGGCATCGGCATGGCCTGCACCGATGGCGGCGGAGGCGGCGGCGCGGCGGGCATCGGCCGCTCCTTCACCTTCTTCCGGTCGACGGCGTACGCAGGGTCGGGCCGGCGAAGGCCGTCGACCTCGTCGCGCTCGGTGCTGATGGCGCGGCCCACCGCCTGCGAGAGCCAACCACGCACGAGCGACTCCTCGTTTCGCACGGGCACCGTGCGCGCAGGCGTCGGCACGGGCCGCACGTATTCCTGCACGGGGGTCGGCGTCGGAATGAAGCGCTCAGTGGTGCCAATCTTCCAGGTGAGCAGCTTCGGCGCCTTCACCGCCGACGAGGGAATCGCGGTCGACAAGGTGAGTTGCGCGTCGTCCCAGTCTTCGCCCGAGCTCTGCGAGACGATGCCGGCGAGCGAGACGGTGACGAGGTTCTTCTCGGGGTCGAGCTGCACGTCCCACGTGGGCGTCCACCGCGCCTGATGCACGAGGTAGGTGAGTGACACCGTGGCCTGGCCGCCACCGGCGAGCACCGCCGTCACGCGCCAGCCGCTGCGGAACTCGGGGTTGCCCAGGCGCTCGGCCTTGTTCACCAGCGTCTCGCGTTTGCGGCTCGCTGCACGTTGCGCGAGCTCGACGTCACGCAGCTTCTTCTGGGCGGCTTCGAGCTGCGCCGTCTGGAACTGGAGCGCCGCGGTCCACCCCTGCGGTGACAGCTTCGGCGCGGGCCGCACGTTGTCGTTCGCGGGCAGGGCAGGGTGCAGCCGTAGCAGCGCGTCGCGGTGTTCACGAAGCGCCTGTGCCTCGCGGGAGAGACGAGTCAGCTCGGTGTCGAGGCCGTCGAGCTCGGTGAGCAGCTGTTTCGCTTCGGCGGTGCGGAACGCTTCGGGCGTCAGACGCTCGAGGTCGACACGACGCACCTCGGCGCCCTGCGCTTCGACGCGCACCGACGAAGCGTCGATGGTGTCGGGCAGCGGCGGAAACTCGACCGTGCCGGGAGCCGCCACCGTCGCCGAACGAACGATGCGAGCCTGGTCGGTGAAGACGGTCACCTGAGAGATGGGCGATGGCACGGCGCCCACCAGCAGCACGACGGAAAGCGGGAGCATGGAGTCCTCCGAAGGAACGCGCTCGAACGCGCGGAGCGGGCGCAGTGTTCCATACTTCCGCGTGAGATGGAGCCGAAAGCGAAGACGCGAGCGAGGCGCGCAGACTGCGAGCACCGGACATCAACGGCGCGGAGCGAGGTCTGAGCGAA
>JAACJQ010000429.1 GCA_016879935.1 Archangiaceae bacterium
GCGAAGGCACCGACGGCACGGCCGGAACGGGTCTTGCGGCGGCAGATGGCGCGGCGACGGGCGGCGCAGCTGCGGGACGACCAGGCGCTCCGGGCGGTGGTGGAACGCCGGGTGGGCGCGCGACTGGCGCTCCGGGTGGTGGTGGAACGCCGGGCGTGCGTGCGGCGGGCGCTCCCGGCGGCGCTGGAATGGAAGGCGCTCCGGGCGGCGCGGGCACTCGTGGCGCGCCAGGAGGCGGCGGAACGACGCCCGCCGGAATGGGCATTGCGCGGGCAGGCGTGAGCTGTGTCGCTCCGGGCGGAGCGGGCACGGCAGGGCGTGCCTGCGTGGGCGGTCTCGGCTGCGCCGGCGCGATGGCCGGGGCGACAGCAGGAGCGATCGCGGGTGCGACGGCAGGCGCGATCGACGGAGGACGCATCGGTGCGACGGGAGGGATTCCCGGAGGCTTGCCGTTGGGATCGTCGGGTGGCGCCATCGTCGTTCAGCTCACGCGGGTGAAGGCAGATCGCGGTGGTTGGCGAGCTGCATGCCCTCGTTCTCCTTCATCGATCTCTGAATGTCGTTCTCGCTGAGGCCCGACGAGAGGCTGATGGTCGTCGAGGTGCGCTGGCCGGTCTCCTGATCGGTCGCCGACACGTTCACGATGCCGTTGGAGTCGATCTCGAACGTGACGTCGATCTTCACGTCGCCGCGGTAGCCGATGCGGAAGCCGGCGAACTCGAACTCTCCGAGCAGCTCGCACTCTTCGGCGCGGTTCGACTCACCCTGGTACACGCGGATCTTCACCTTGTCCTGGCCGTCGCGGCTGGTGGTGAACGTCTTCGACTTCTCGATCGGAATCGGCGTGTTCTTCTCGATGATCTTCTCGGTGTAGCCACCGACGGTGCCGATGCGCAGCGAGAGCGGGGTGACGTCGACGAGGAACGTCTCGGTGCGCTGATCGACGAGCGCGTGGGCCTGGAGCGCGGCGCCCATCGACACGACCTGGTCGGGGTCGACGCCCTGCATCGGGTCCTTCGAGAAGTAGTGCTTCACCGAGTTGGCGATGATCGGCAGCCGCGTGGGGCCACCGACGAGAATCACGGCGTCGACGTCGGCGGCCGTCATGCGCGCGCTCTGGAGCGCTTCGTCGCAGACCTTGAAGGTGCGCTGCACGAGATCCATCACCATGCGGTTGAAGGCGTCTTGCGTGAGCGTCTGCGTGAGATCGATGACGTTGCCGTTCACGTCCTGGCAGATGCCGGGGCAGTGCACGGTGGCGACGTTCGCGACGCCCACGTCGATCTTGGCCTTCTCGGCGGCCTCCTTGAGCATCTGCAGGCAGTACTTGTTCTGGCGGAGGTCGAGCTTGTGGCGCGCGAGGAAGTCGTCGGCGAGCCAGTTCATGATGCGATCGTCGAAGTCGTCGCCGCCGAGGTACGTGTCGCCAGCGGTCGAGAGCACCTCGAACACGTCTTTGCCGATCTCGAGGATCGACACGTCGAAGGTGCCGCCGCCGAGATCGTAGACGACGACGCGCTGGTTCATGTCGCGGCCGAAGCCGCACGCGAGCGCCGCAGCCGTCGGCTCGTTGAGAATGCGCAGCACCTCGAGGCCGGCGATGCGGCCGGCGTCCTTGGTGGCCTGGCGCTGGTTGTCGTTGAAGTACGCGGGCACCGTGACGACGGCCTTGGTCACCGGCTGGCCGAGGTAGCTCTCGGCGATGGCCTTCATCTCTTTGAGCACCAGCGCGGAGATCTCGGGCAGCGAGAACGTGCGGCCGCGCACCGTGATGCGCACCGAGTTGTTCGGCCCTTCGACGATCTTGTACGGCATCACCGACTGCGCCTTCTTCACCTCGTCGGAGAAGAAGAAGCGGCCGATGAGGCGCTTGGCCGAGTACACGGTGTTCTCGGCGTTGGTGATGATGTTTTTCTTCGCGGCGTTGCCCACGAGCACCGAGCCGTCGTCGAGGAACGACACGACGGAAGCGTGAGTGAGCTCTCCCCATTCATTGGGGATCACGGTGGGTTGACCGTTGATGACGGCCGAGACGCACGAGTACGACGTGCCGAGATCGATGCCGACGGCAAGTTCCGACATGGCCGGAACACTACTCAAGAGCTGCCCGGTGCGTGAATTTGTTGAACCCTCGACTCATCGGGCAGGTGTGGGCGGATTGCGCCTGCCAGATTGTCAGTTCCAGACGTGCGGCCGAGAATAGGAATGGTCATGACGCGCTTGTTCGCCATCTCGACGTCCGATGCTTCGCTCATGTGCTGCGAGCTCTCGCGCGCCCAACAGCTCGTGAGCCTCGACGGTGAGGGGCTGATGCTGGGGCTGGGCGCGTACGACGACTCCCAGCTCATCCAGCGGCAGTACGGGGTCGGGGTCACACGCTCCGACATGTGGGAGCTGCCGAGCTCGGAGACGGCTCTGTACGCAGCGAGCGCGCCGCCCATTGGCAGGCCGATCGAAGAGAGCGGCCAGCCGTTTCGCATGCGGCAGTGGCTGTTCTCGATGGCGGGCTCACTCGTGCACCCGCACACGCGCGAGCGGCTCGCCGAGCAGCTGCCCGACTTTCTCCAGCGCTCGCTGCGTGGGCCCGCGGTGGAAGAGGCGGTGTTCGCCACGTTCCTCGCCGAGCTGCGCAGCGTCGGCCGAACCGAAGACCCCGATCTCGAAGCGCCCATCGCTGCGCAGCTGCTGGCGCGCACGGCCCAACACGTCGAAGAGGCCGCGGGCCAGGCGCACAAGGCGTCGATCGCGATGGTGGCGACGAACGGGCGCATTCTGCTCGCCGCGACGCGTGGTGGGCACCCGCTGTCGTATCGGTTGCTGGAGGGTGATGGCGCGTGTGCACGCTGCGAGTTGACGGGGGACGAGAAGGCCGCGACGCCGCTCGTGCGTGATCACCGTCGCCGGCGCTCCATCATCTTTGCGACCGACCCCCTCAAGGCCGAAGGCTGGTTGCCGGTGCCCGAGTCGAAAGCGGTGGCGGTGGGCCGTGCGCTGCAGCTGCAGATCGTCTGATCAGCGGTTGAAGAAGCTCGCGTCGAGCACCTGGACGAGGAGGTTCGACGCGGCGTGAAAGAGCGCGGCGCCCACGACCGAGCCAGATCGCTCCCGCATCCACGCGAAGATCAGCGCAGGGAAGAACACCGCCAGGCGCCACACCTCGAAGATCGCCAGGTGCCCGAGCGCGAAGAGCAGGGCCGTCAGCCAGAAGGCGGGCCCGAGCCTGGCGCCGAAGAAGAGCCGGCCCTTCGGCCACGCGTCGCGCAGACGGGTCTGCAGGTAGCCGCGATAGAAGAACTCCTCGGGGAGGGCGACGACGAACGTCTGATCGATCACCCACTCGAGGAAACGATCGGGCAGCCGCGGCGCGAAGTGCGGCGTGCCCACGTAGGGCGTGACGATCTGCACGAGCTGTCCGGGCAGGTTCGGCAGCAGGAAGATGAAGGCGAGGTAGCCCGCGATGAAGAGCGGAAAGACGACGGCGCTCACCGAGAGGAACTGGAGCACGTCGGCTTTGAGTCGCCGGGTCGAGAGGCCGAAGTCGCGGTAGTCCTCTCCGCGCACGCTCATGGCGAGCACGGGCAGGTAGAGGAAGCCCACCGTCGCCACCAGCTTCGCGGCGGGCCGGTAGATGAGCCACGCGATCAGAATGCCGCTGAAGCCGAGCGCCCAGACGACGAGCGCCTCACGAACGGCGGAGCGGGTGAGCCACCGCTGCGTCAGGCCGACAGTCGCTTCCACATGCCCTCGGCCGTCTGGAAGGTGAGGGTGACCTGGCCTGCCTTGATCACCGAGCCGTTGCGCAGCGGCATGCGCTCTCCGACCTTCAACGTCAGGCCCTCGACGGTGGTGCCGTTCGTCGAGCCGAGATCCTCCACCGTCCACCGGCCGTCGCTGAGCCGGGCGAGCGAGAGGTGGTGGCCCGACAGGGTGCCGTCGTTGAGGGAGATGTCGGCGTCGGGCGCCCGGCCGACGGTCGTCGAGACCTGCATCGGCAGCGCGATGACGAGGGCTTCGGCGCCTTTCGGTGCGAGGCTCGCAGCGTCTTTCACGGCTTCGAGCACGAGGGTCTGCGCGCGAGGCGCCTTCCAGTTGCCGGCCTCCCAGACGAGCCAGTCGCCGGGGTGCTGTTTGGTGACGGCATCACGGCCGCCCGAGGCGATCTTCTTGAGCGCCGAGAGCAGCCAGCTCTTCATGTCGGCATGCCCTCGCGCAGGCGTTTGAGCAGCTGAATGCGGCGCTGGTGGTACGTGAGGTTGAGCGGGTCGTGCTGGAGCGCCGCCTCGACGGCATCGAGCGCTTCACGGAGCTGACCCTTCGTCTCGTAGGCCTTCGACGCGAGCAGCTTCACGTGTGCTCCGCCGGCGGCGTTGGGGTTGGCGGCGAGGTGATTGGTGCGCAGGCGCTCGAGGTCGAGCACGGTGAGGCCGGCCTGGAGGCAGCGCATGACGCCGCGGAAGTTGCCGCGGTTGGCGTCGAACTCGGCGCGGTGCAGCGGGTTGCCCAGCACGTCGGCGGCGGACTTCACGCGGGCAATGGAGGCGTCGAGCTGCGAGCGCTGCTTGGCCGAGATGCTGCGCGTGCCGACACGCTCGAGCTCGTGAATGGCCTCGCGCGCGCGGGTGCGAATCTCGGCCGACTCCGCGTCGGTGGCGACGCCGACGAGCACGTAGTGATCGCCGTTGATGCGCTGGCGAAACTTCTCGAGCACCTTCTCGGCTTCGGCGTCGTCGCTGGCCGAGAGCTGCGCGGCGGGAATCTGGCTGACGGGCAGGCCCTGAATCAGGCGGGTCACGGTCTCGCGCACGGCAGGCGTGAGATCGACGAACTGCACGCCGAAGCCGCCCGACATGCCCCACGCGCGGGCCTGCTCGCTGGCGACGTGACGAACGACTTCGCCCAGCAGCATGCCGCCGCCCTCGCTGAGGGTGATCTTCACCTTCGAGAACAGCGCCGGGAGCGCCGCATCGCTCGCGAGGAACATGCCGCCGCGCGAGATGTCGGTGCACTGCAGCGTGCCGAGCGACTTGCCGTCGAGCGTCGAGACCTCGGCCGAGAACTTCGCGACGAAGCGGGGCTGAACGGGCGCGGTGGCGGGAGCCGGGGCGGGCGCTCCGGGTGACGGCATGGGCGGGAGCGGCGCAGGCTTCGGCACGGCGACGCGCGCGGGCGCCGTCTCGACCCACTGGAGCACGTCTTCGAGCGCCTTGCCGAAGGCGGCGGCGGTCTGAAAGCGCTCGCCGGGGTCCTTCGCCATCGCCTTCATGATCGCTTCGCTCAGCGGGGCGGGCACGCCGGGCACCACCTCGTGCGGCGGTTTGGGCATCTGGGTGCGGTGCGCGACGAGCAGATCGGTGAGGCCGCGTTGCGGGAACGGGAGCCGCGCGGTCGCCATGAGCCACGCGATGCAGCCGAGGCCGTAGATGTCGGCGCGGCCGTCGACGGGCTGGCTGTTGGCCTGCTCGGGCGACATGAACTCGGGTGTGCCGACGATGAGGCCAGCGGCGGTGTGCTGATCGGCGCGCTCGGTGTCGAGCAGCTTCGCGAGGCCGAAGTCGAGCACCTTGACGAAGTTCTCCTGCTTGCCGCGCCGCATGAGGAAGATGTTCTCGGGCTTCAGATCGCGGTGAACGATGCCGGCGGTGTGCGCGGCCTGAAGCGCGTCGCAGACCTGCAGCAGAATCGGAATGCTGACGTTCGCGGGAACCGGCGCGGTGAGGAGGTAGTTGAGGGGCTTGCCCTCGAGGTACTCCATCACGAGGTAGTACCGATGCGGCGGCACCACGTTCATGTCGAAGATGTTGACGATGTTCTCGTGGCCGATGAGGTTGACCGCGCGCGCCTCGGCGTAGAAGCGGGCGACGAGGTTCTCGTCGGTGGCCAGGCGCTCCATCAGCACCTTGATCGCGACGCGGCTGCCGATGACGGCGTGCTCTCCGAGATAGACAGTCCCCATGCCGCCGCGGCCGATGACTTTTGTGATGCGGAAGGAACCGATCGTCTGACCGACCAGGTTCTCGGTGGCGGCGGCCATGTGTCGTCTTCGACTGTACCCTTCGGTCTCTGGCGGTGGGCTTTTTTCAGTTGCGGCGGATTGCCTTCAGGAAGCCCTTCACGTCGCGGGTGTTGACGACGTCTCCGACTCGCGCCCAGCCTTTTCTGGCTGACGCGAGCGCGAAGGGCAGGTGCACCGTGAGCTCGTTCGTCGAGTGCGCGTCGGTGCTGATCGACAGCTTGAGGCCGCGCTCCAGCGCCTTGCGCACGTGCTCTGGCGACAGGTCCATTCGTTCGGGGCAGCCGTTCACCTCGATGGTGATGCCCTTCTTCGCGGCCTTGTCGAGGATCTCCTCCATGCGCATCGGCGCGGGCTCGCGTTTGTTGATGAGGCGCCCCGTCGGGTGCCCCCAGATGTGCAGGTGTGGGTTGTCGAAGGCCTTGAGCACGCGCTTCGTCATCTGATCTTCGTCCTGGCTGTAGCGCTGGTGAATGGAGCCGATCACCACGTCGAGCTTCTCGAGCACGGAGTCGGGGTAGTCGAGGCTGCCGTCTTCGAGAATGTCGCTCTCGATGCCCTTGAGCAGGCGAATGCCCTTCACGACTTCGTTGACACGATCGATCTCGTCCCACTGCTGCTTGAGCTTCTCGATGCTGAGGCCGCCGGCGTAGCCCGAGGTCTGCGAGTGCTCGGTCACCGTGTAGTAGGTGAGGCCGAGCGCCTTCGCAGCGCGCGCCATCTCTTCGAGCG
The DNA here is from genome assembly GCA_016879935.1 of Archangiaceae bacterium. Classification (GTDB taxonomy): domain Bacteria; phylum Myxococcota; class Myxococcia; order Myxococcales; family Myxococcaceae; genus Xiheimicrobium. Next base: position 6,743 of record JAACJQ010000429.1, read on the forward strand.
AGTTGATGCCGTCGCTCCACGTGGTGTGGGCGTGCACGTTGCCGACGATGTCTTTGCGGCTGATCAGATCTTCCGGCAGTTCATGAGCGAGCGCGGCCTCGATCTCGCCCCAATCTTCGCGGAGCTCGGGCGGAACGAACTGCATGCCGAGCAGCGCGTAGAGATCGGCCTCGTCACGAATGGGCAGCTTCGCTTCGGCGCTCTCGTGTTTCGCCACGCCGGCCTTCGCGGCGGCGTTCTCACCTTCCTTCATGCGGAAGACGCCCCACTCGCTGATGGTGAGCCCCTTCTCGAGGGCAAGGCCGCGCAGCTTGATGTGGTGGCCCTTGCTGCCGGTGAAGTGATGGAGCGCCGAGGCGAAGTCTTCGTCGGGGAGCACGCGAAGATCGACCTGCAGGTCGGTGTCCTTCAGGCGCACGGAGGACTTCGACTCGCCCGCGCCGATGAGCTCGGCCACGAGGGGGAACTTGTGGAAGTGCGCGAAGACGGGCTGCGCGTCGGGCGCCGAGGCGATGATGTCGACGTCGGCGACGGTCTCTTTCTGGCGTCGCACCGAGCCGCCGAGGCTGGCGCGCTTCACGCCAGGCGCCTGCTTGATCCACTCCAGCAGCGCGTCGGCCTGCGGGAGCACGTCACCGAGGCGCTTCCGCCCACCAGTCGATGCCGCGCGCTTCGCCACCTGCAGGCCGTTGATGAGCTTCTCTTCGGTCTTCTGGCCGAAGCCCTTCAGCGTGCGAACGCGCTGCTCCTGACAGGCCTTCTCGAGCTCTTCGATGCTCCCGACGCCGAGCTGTTCGAACAGCGCGCGGGCCTTCTTGGGGCCGAGGTCGGGCACGGTCATCAGCTCGAGGATCTTCGGGGGAAACTTCGCGCGGATCTCTTCGAGCGCCGTCATCTTCCCCGTCGTCGCGAGCTCTTCGATCTTCTTCGCGATGCTCTCGCCGATGCCGGGGAGCGAGGTGAGCGCCTTCTTCTCGATGATGGCGCCGAGGTCGTCGGTCAGGCCGGCGATGCGCTCGGCGGCGATGTCGTAGGCGCGCACCTTGAAGGCGTTTTCGCCGTTGAGCTGCAGATAGGCGCCGAGGTCGCGCAGGGCCTTCACCACCGCCGTCTTGTCCACGTTCGACATGCGGCCCACCATAACAACGAGGAGCAGACGAACCGCGTGGAACGTGGCTATGAGGCGCGCGCCATGAGCGACTCACGAATCACGCTGGGGCCGGCCGACCTGCAGGAAGGGGAGCTGCGCGGCTACGCGGTGGGCAAGCGCAACGTGCTGGTGGCCTGCGTGAACGGGCGGCTCAAGGCGCTCGACGACTGGTGTAACCACGGCGGGTGTCTCTTGTCTGGTGGGCGCGTCGAGAAGAACCTGGTCGTGTGCCCCTGCCACGAGGTCGGCTTCGATCTCGACACGGGGAAGAACGAGACGTCTCCCGGCATCTGTGACGATCAACCCGCGTTCAAGACCGAGGTCGAAGACGGTCAGGTCGTGGTCATCGGCTTCAACCCGAACCCCTGAAGGAACGCTCATGGCGCACGAAGGTCACGACCACGATCACGATCATCACCACCATCATCACGACTCCGTGCACGAGCACCGGCACGCGGCGGCGACGGTGAGTGCGTGGGTGATCACCTGCAGCGACACGCGCAACGGCGCGACCGACGAAGGCGGGCCGGCGATTCGGCATGCGCTGGAGCACGAGGGCCACACGGTCGTCGGCAGCTCGCTCGTGCGCGACACGGCGCAGGAGATTCGGCACGCGATGGATCAGGCGAAGGCCTCGGGCGTGCGGGCGATCATCCTCACCGGGGGCACGGGGTTGTCGTCGCGAGACGTGACGGTCGAGACGGTGACGTCGCTCTTCCAGCGCACCATCGACGGCTTCGGAGAGCTCTTCCGCATGCTCTCGTTCCAGCAGATCGGCTCCGCGGCGATGGCGACGCGGGCAATCGCGGGCGTGTGGGACGGCGTGGTGGTGTTCGCGCTGCCCGGGTCTCCCGCGGGCGTGAAGCTGGCGATGGAGAAGCTGATCGCTCCCGAGCTCGGTCACCTCGTTCGTGAAGTCTCGCGCTGACCCGTGCTGTCGAAGGCGCGCGCCACCCGGCTGAAACCGCTGCTCGATGCGCTGACCGATCCACGGCCGTGGGCCGATCGTGTTCGGGCCGATCCCGTCGAGTTCCCGCACCGGTACGAAGACCCTCGCGACATCGAGGTGGTGGCGTTGTTGTCGGCGTCGCTCGCGTACGGGCGCGCCGATCTCTTCAAGCCGAAGATTCAGTCGATCCTCGACGAGCTGGGGAAGCGGCCGGCGAAGCGCGTCGCGTCGCTGCGCGTGAACGAGCTCAATCCGATGCTCGAAGGGTTCGTGTACCGGTTCAACCTGCCGGCCGATCTCGGCGTGTTGTTGATGGGCATGGGCGCGTGCCTCGAGCGGTACGGCTCGCTGGAGGACGTCTTTCTCTCGGCGCGGCAGCAGAGCGGGCATCGCGAGGCGTTGTCGACGTTCGCGCGAACGGTGCGAGACGCAGCGCCGCGCAAGGAGATCGTGCGGGCGCTGGGCAACGTTCGCGGGCTCCATCACCTGCTGCCGACGGGCAGTGGAGCGGCGAAGCGGCTGTCGCTCTACCTGCGGTGGATGGTGCGCGGCCCCGACGCGATCGACTTCGGCATCTGGACGCGCGTGAAGCCGTCGGAGCTCGTCATTCCGCTCGACACGCACATCGCGCGGCTGTCGACGTGGCTCGGGCTGACGTCTCGGCAGACGCAGGGCTGGCCGATGGCGCTGGAGATCACCGAGTCGTTGCGGCAGCTCGATGGCGCCGACCCCGTTCGGTACGACTTCGGGCTCTGTCACTTCGGCATGAGCGGCGCGTGCCCCGTGCACCCCGTGAAAGAGAACTGTCTGAAGTGCCCGATGCGTGACGAATGCCGCATCGGCAAGAAGGCTCAGAAGCCCTGATAGACGCGCCAGAACGCGCCGTTGCTGTCGCTGAACGCGAGCCCCGTCGCGGGATCTTGAAACTGAACGAGATCGGGCAGGCCATCGCCGGTCAGGTCGGTCACGCTCCAGCTCGCGCCTGAGACCGAGCGGAAGCCATCAGGCGTCGGCCCGACGGGAACCGGCCACAAGGTCGCGATCGTCGAGAAGCCCGCGCGGCCCGTCGCGAAGTACACACGCCAGCTCGGGTTGCTCGGCGTCGTGGTGAACGGCCGGCCGGTCGCAGGGTCGGCGGTCTGCACGAGCTCCTGCACGCCATCGCCGTCGAGATCCATCAGCTGCCAGAAGTTCGGCGCCGTCGCGCTGAACGGAGTCGCGAAGGTCGCCGCCGGCACCGTCCACTGGGTTGGCACCGCCGCGAAGAGCGACGTCGCACTGAGCGCGTTGAACCAGACCTTCCACGTCGGCGTCGTGCCGTTCAAGAACGTCGTCGTCGTGAGCGCGAGCGGGTTCGCGGTCTGAATGAGATCGTCGCGGCCATCTCCGTCGAGATCGGTGAGCAGCCACACCCGTCGCGTCGCAGGTGCGATCGAGGTCGTGCTCTTGAACCCACCAGCCACGCCGTTGTCGGGCACCTGCAGGCGCTGGCAGGTCGAGAAGGTGCCGAAGCCCGCCGCGCTGCCAGGGCAGAGCACCCACTGCGGAGTCGTCGACGAGGTCCACACGGCGTCGGTGAGCGGGTCAGCGGTCAGCACGAGATCGGGGAGCGTGTCGCCGTTGAGCTGTGCGAGCGCCCAGCGACGTGCGGCCGTGTCATTCGTCGTGCGATCGATGCCACCGCTCAGGTTCGTCACGCGCGGCACGGTGAACATCGTCGTCGCTGCATCGAAGCCCGTCGCGTTCCCGCGAAACACCATCCACCCGTCGGCTGCCGCGCCGATCACCGAGATCGCAGGCCCGCCGCCGAGCGCGTTCATCGTCTGCACGAGCTCGGGCCGCCCGTCGCCGTTCATGTCGAGCGTGCTCCAGAAGAAGGTGCCGGTCGCGCTGGCCGTCGTGTTGTAGCCCTGCGCGATCGAGGCGGTGGCCGGCACCGGATACTGCGTCGCCGTCGCGCTGAAACCCGTCGGCGTGCCCGCATGAACGTTCCAGGAGCGGGCGCCGGCGTTGTTGAAGACCGCGCCCGTCGCTGGATCGGAGGTGAGCACCAGGTCGACGCGGCCGTCGTTGGTGAGATCGATCGTCGCCCACGCGCGAGGCGTGAGCGCTGCGGGCGCGGTGAACGAGAGCGCGTTGTAGGCCGTCGCCGGCACCGAGAAGCGCAGCGGCGTCAGGCGGAACTGGGTCGAACGCGTCGTCGCCGTTCCTCCAGCCGTCGCTGTGCCACCCGCGCTCCCGCCTCCCGCGCTTCCGCCTGCTGAGCTTCCGCCTGCTGAGCTTCCGCCCGCTGTGGCCGAGCCACCTGCGGCGCCACCCGCGACGACCACACCACCGGCCGAGCCGCCCGCCGCGCTTCCTCCCGACGAACTCCCGCCGGCCGCGCTTCCTCCTGCCGCATCGCCTCCGGCAATCGCGTTGCCCTGACAGAGCCCTGCGACGCACATCTGCCCGGCCTGACAGGTCGAACACACGAGGCCCAGCCGGCCGCAGGTCGTCGTGGTCGTTCCTCCCTGACACTGGCCGCTCGAGTCACAACAGCCAGCGCACGTCGACGCGCTGCACGCGGGCGGTGGGGGAGGCGGCTGTGTTCCGCACGCCTGCATCGTCACGATGAACAGCAACCCCCACTTCGGCATCACGACCTCCCGGAAGAGCCAGTGTGCCACACCACCCGACCGGATCCTGACACCCGTGCGTCAGCGACGCGGCTAGAACGTCTCTCGCCATGGCCGACTTCAAACTGGTGAGCGAGTACGTGCCGCGCGGCGATCAACCGCGCGCGATTCAGGAGCTGACCGAAGGCGTGCTGCGCGGAGACCAGCACCAGGTGCTCCTCGGCGTCACCGGCTCCGGCAAGACGTTCACCATGGCCAACGTCGTCGCGAACGTGAAGCGGCCGACGTTGATCATCGCGCACAACAAGACGCTCGCGGCGCAGCTCTACGGCGAGTTCAAGCAGCTCTTCCCCGAGAACGCGGTCGAGTACTTCGTCAGTTACTACGACTACTACCAGCCTGAGGCGTACGTGCCGTCGTCGGACACGTACATCGAGAAGGATTCGAGCATCAACGAGGAGATCGAGCGCCTGCGCCACTCGGCCACGCACTCGCTGATGACGAGAGACGACGTGCTCATCGTCGCGTCGGTGTCGTGCATCTACGGCCTCGGCGTCGCGCGCGTGTACCTCGGCATGGCCATCGAGCTCGAGACGGGCAAGGACATCGGCCGCGACACGCTCATGAAGCGCCTCGTGGAGTGCCAGTACGAGCGCAACGACATGGACTTCCACCGCGGCACCTTCCGCGTGCGCGGCGACACCATCGAGATCTTCCCCATCTACGAAGACGAGCGCGCCGTTCGCGTCGAGTTCTTCGGCGACACCGTCGACAAGATGACGGAGTTCGACCCGCTCCGCGGTCAGTCACTGGGCACCATTCCCAAGATGACGATCTTCCCCGGCAGCCACTACGTCACCGACACCGAGCAGCGGCACAAGGCGATCTCGGCGATTCGCGAAGAGCTGCGCGAGCGGCTCACCGAGCTCAAGCAGCAGAACAAGCTCGTCGAGGCGCAGCGGCTCGAGCAGCGCACGATGTTCGATCTCGAGATGATGGAGCAGCTCGGGTTCTCGAACGGCATCGAGAACTACTCGCGGCATTTGTCGGGGCGCGCTCCGGGTGAAGCGCCGCCGTGCCTCATCGACTACTTCCCGAAGGACCTGCTGCTCATCATCGACGAGTCGCACCAGACCATTCCGCAGATCGGCGCGATGTACCGCGGCGACCGCTCGCGAAAAGAGACGCTCGTCGACTTCGGCTTCCGCCTGCCGAGCGCGATGGACAACCGGCCGCTCAAGTTCGGTGAGTTCGAGGCGTTCTTGAAGAACGCCATCTACGTCTCGGCGACGCCGTCGGAGTGGGAGATCAACAAGGCCCGCGGCGTGCTCGTGGAGCAGGTGATTCGCCCGACCGGTCTGCTCGACCCGATCATCGAGGTGCGGCCCGCCGGCAACCAGGTCGACGATCTCCTCGAGGAGATTCGCGTTCGAGCGAAGAAGGGCGAGCGCGTGCTGGTGACGACGCTCACCAAGCGCATGGCCGAAGATCTCACCGAGTACTACGCCGAGGTTGGCGTTCGTGTTCGGTACCTGCACGCCGACATCGACGCCATCGAGCGCACGGCGATCATTCGTGACCTGCGCAAGGGCGAGTACGACGTGCTCGTCGGCATCAACCTGCTGCGCGAGGGCCTCGACATTCCCGAGACGTCGCTCGTGGCGATCCTCGACGCGGACAAAGAGGGCTACCTGCGCAGCCACGTGTCGCTCATTCAGACGATGGGCCGCGCGGCGCGAAATCTGAACGGCCGCTGCATCATGTATTCGGACTCGATGACCGACTCGATGAAGAAGGCCATCGACGAGACGAACCGTCGCCGCGAGATCCAGGACGCGTACAACAAGGAACACGGCATCACCCCGACGGCGGTGAAGAAGGCCATCACCGATCTCAGCCAGTACATCTACTCGGCCGACGCGCTCGATCTGCCGATGGCGGCAGATGGTGGGGCGGTGCTCTTCACGAAGGACGAGATCCGCGCGCTCATCTCCGAGACCGAGAAGCGCATGATGGCGTACGCCGACGAGATGGAGTTCGAGAAGGCCGCGGCCGAGCGCGATCGCCTCATCGTGCTGAAGGAGATGGACATCGGCGTGAAGCCGCCCGTGAAGACCCTGCTGGGGGACGGCAAGGAGAAGCAGGAGCAGCGGCCGATGGGGCGAAAGAGTCAGCCGCGCAAGTACCGCCGGCGACGGTGATTTCAGGCGCCAGCACGGCGAGGAGCGTGCTCTTTTCGGGGCATGAATCTGCTCCTCGTCGTCCTCTCGCTCTCGTTCTCGTCACAGCTCGCCGCCGCCGACGCTGGCGCCCCCGACGACATGGATGCCGAGCTCAAGGCGTTGCTCGCGCAGCTCGACGCCGACGAAGCGGCGACCGAGTCGGCCGCCTCGAAGGAATGGAATCGGCTCCTGGGACAAGCGACGCGGCCCAACCCCGACTGCGCGCTGCTCGTGAACGCGCAGACCCGCGCGATCTTCGATCAGCTCGAGCTCGACGACGCTTCGCTGAGGAAGAACGCCGATGGCTGGCTGGCCGTCGCGCGGTGCGCGGAGAAGCAGAAGTTCTTCGGCTTCATGTTCACCCTCGCGCGCCGCTACGCGAAGGCCAACAAGGAGGCGCCCCACGCGGAGCTCATCGTGCGCGCTGCGCTCGGCTACGAGCTGAACGACATCGCGCTCGAGGGCATCACCGATCTGGTCAACGAGCGGCCCAACGACGCCGACGTCGCCCTCACCGCGGCCAAGGTGAACTGCCGGCTGCGCAAGTGGCAGCCGTGCCTCGAGCTGGCGAAGAAGGCGATGTCGCTCGCCGAGAAAGAACCCGGCACGGCCATCTCGGCGCGCGCGGCGAAGTACCAGACCCGCGCCGAGCTGCACCTCGGAGAGCTCGATCAGAGCGAACTCTCGGCCCTGCTGATGGAGGTGTACTCGGGTGACGAAGACGATCTCGAGGCCCTCAAGCAGCAGCTCTCGTCGGCGCGCCTGACCGGGTTCATCGTCGAGCCCACCGTCGTGCCGCACCTCGCGCTGGGCACGTACCACCTCGCCGGACGGATCAAGGCCGTGCCTGCGCCCGTGCGCGTCTCCGTCACCAACGTCGGGGCCGATCAGCAGGTGCGCGTCGAGGCCGTGTTGCAGGGCATCTCGGAGCCGGCGTCGAAGACCATCACCCTTCGCAAGAACAAGGAGGCGCTGGTCGAGCTCACCCCGCAGCTGCTCCGCACCGTCACGCCGAGCTCGGTGAGAGCGACACGGCCGACGAACCTCGTGCTGAAGGTCACGTCGCTCAAGGGCAAGAAGCCGACGCTGGTGTTCGAAGACACGATTCGCATCGACGTCGAGCCGCGCGACTTCCTGCCGATGAGCCGCCGCGTCGACGCCGAGACGGTGACCGACTTGAACGACTTCATGGCCGCCTGGGTGACGCCCAACTCGAAGGCCATCGACGCGTTCCTGGCGAAGGCGAAGCTGCGCGCGCCGAACCGGGGCTTCTCGGGCAGCCGGCCGACGCTGCCGCAGGCGAAGGCGCTCTTCGACGAGCTGAAGGCACGCGGCGTCTCGTACGTGGCGGACCCCAACGTGAACTCCGGCATCGGGTTTGGCCAGCGCACGCGGTTGCCGGCCGAGGTGCTGGCGTCGACGAACGCGCAGTGTCTCGAGGGCTCGCTGCTGTTCGCGTCGCTGCTCGAGGCGATCGATCTCGACCCGGTGATCGTGTTGGTGCCGGGGCACGCCTTCGTGGGGTGGCGCTCGAACGCGGCCGACGGCAGCAAGGCACCCGATCTCTACTTCCTCGAGACGACGATGATCGGCACCCAGACGTTCGACGCAGCGCAGGCGTCGGGTCAGCGCGAGTACGAGCGGGAGCGCAAGCGCAACAAGGCCAGCCTCGTGCGCATCGCGCCGTTGCGGGCCGAGGGCGTGACGCCGCAGCCGTTCGAGTGAGGGGCCGTGAGCGCCGAGTCGAACGAGCAGCTGCTGCGGGCCTGGTACGAGGCGCGTGAGGCGCTCGATCGGTTCGCCGAGGGGCCGCTCGACGAGCTCGGGAGACAGCGGCGAGACGAACTGCGCGCGCAGGAAGAGTCGCTCGCGGCCCGCGTGCGCGCGGCGGGACTGATTCCAGAGAGAACGGAGCAGCGGTCGGGCGTGTGGGCGCCGCTGCCCATGCATGACGCGCCGCCTGCGCCGGCGGCTGAGGAGGTCGAGTTCTCCGATTGGAAGAACACGAACTACACGCACGAGTCGATCATGAGGCGCGTGTCGGCGCTGTACGAGTACTCGTATCGAAGGCGCGGCGCCGACCGGCTGCTGAAGGAGTTCGACGCGAATCGGCTGGGCGCTCGAAGCGCGGAGCTGGTCGCAGCGGCGATGGACGACTTCGAGCTGGAGTTTGACGCGCTGACGCTCCGGACGCGGCATCAGCTGAGACAGCGCGCGGCGTGGCAGCCTCGTCCACCGCCGCTGATCGTTCCGGCTCCCTTCGTTCCCGACGAGCGCGATGGCCTGACCGCGGCCCAACGGAGGCTGGTGGAGGTGCTCGCCGGTCTGTTCCCCGAGCACCTGTCGCGTGAGGATCTGCTCGAACGAGCAGGGCGCAGCGAGGCGAATGAACGCGCGCTCGCAGAGTTGCTGCTTCCCCGGCCGCACCCGCTGGTGGTCGCCGAAGGTGCCTCACGCTACCGGCTGAGCGCGCTCGCGATGGAGCTGATCGATCCGCTCCCCGATGGCGGAGTTCAGGTTCATGGCGGCTTCTTTCCGAACCTGCTCGTGAATGGGTGCGCCCAGCCGCTCACGTTCCCGACGCATCACCTCGCCGAGGTCGTCGAAGCCGCGAAGCTGATCGCGAATCACCCCGGCATGCATGCCCACAGGGTGATGCAACGCCTGCCGGGCCCTGACTTCAGCGAAGGGTACCTCTGCGCGCAGCCGAGCACGCTGTACGAGCGCGGTGAGGGCGTGCTCGCGCTCGGCACGCAAATCACCTTCGAGAATCTGCGCGTGGTTCGGCTCGAGCGATTTCCTCCGGAGGTCTCTGCCGCACGAGTCGTCGAGGCGATTCAAGCGGCCGGCCTCACCGGTGTCGTCAGTGTCGTCGAGAGCGCGCCGGGCGTCGTTCGATACGAGGTCGAGCACCCGGCGTTCGTGCGCGCGGTGCTGCGGTTTCTCGATCAACGCTCGCTGCTGATTCGTTCGTACCAGGCGTCGTTGACCGCGCGCTCGCCGGACTCCGATGCTCCCGAGAGCGTGTGGCTCGGCCACCTGCTCATGTCGTTCTTCAATCGCACGAAGATGGTGATCGCCTACCGGCTCGTCGCTGAAGAAAAGGTGTTGCGAGCTCAGCTCGAGCAGCTCTCGGCGTGGACCGTCACGCCCGAGCTGCAGCGGGTGATCGACCGTGTGCTCGATGTCTCGCTCGATCAGTCCGAGGCCGTATGGGGGCTGACGCGACTGGGATCCGACGAGTTCCGCGCGCACGCCGCGTTCAAGAGCGTCGAGACCGACGGGTTGCCGCCGCTGTCCGAAGGCCACGCCCGGCGCGCGCTGAAGACGAAGAAGACCCAGAGCTCGTCGAATCGAATGGGGCAGGAGCGCGAGGTCTTGACCACGCGAATCAGGGAACTCGAAGCGCGAATTCGTCATCCTGATCTTCTGTACGCAGAGGTCTGTTCTCAGCTCGATCGCATCGTCGAGAAGTACGGCACCACGCGGCGGCGAACGTTGTTGGCGTCACGCGCGAGTCTGACGGCGGTGCTGCATGTCCAGTGACGACGCCCGGCGGTTGCTCGACGAGTGGCGGCAGGTGATGGAGCGGCTCGAGGCGTTGCGTGCCGAGCCGGTCGACGAGATCACGAAGCAGTTCCGTGCGGAGCTGGAAGCGCGCGAGTCGTCGCTGGCAGAGCAGGTTCGTGCGGCTGGGCTGTTGCCCGAAGCCGTTCAGCCTCGTGTCGGGCCGTGGTCGCCGTTGCCGCTCTTCGAAGACGAACGCCCCGAGCCCGGCGACGACCGCGACGAGCCCAACCTCACAGTCATCCCCGACGAGCCCGGCGGCGCCAGTTCCTACGAGAAGTTCGCGAGCGTGGTCGACGCGCTCTTCGACCATTCCAACGGGCGCAGAGCGCGCAAGCGCATTCGCCGCTGGCTGAAGCAACCCGAGCGTCTGAAAGAGGTCGATGCGAGGGGCGCTCGGCTGCTCGCCTGTGCTCTCGACGAGATGGTCGCGCTGAACGAGGCCGAGGCTGTTCGAACCCAGTTCCGGCTGGCTCCGCCGCCGCTGCCCCGGTTCATTCCCCCGCTGCGGCTTCAGCAGCCGTGGGTGCCTTCGATGGTCGACGGGTTCACTCGAATGCAGCGAGCGGTCGTGAACGCGTTGCGCGAGACACCAACCGAGGCTCGTCGGCTGAAGTTCGTGCTCGACGAGTTGAGCGAGCGTTTCGACCGAGCCGATCTCACGCGTGCTGTCGATGAGCTGTTGGTCCCCCGTCCGATTCCGCTCGTCGAGTCAGTGCCGGGGCGCATGGGCGAGGAGCGACTGCTCAAACTCACACGAGCCACCCGGTGCATGCCGTTCGTCCCGAACCTGCTCGTCAACGGGTGCTGTCCGCCGCTGCGCTTCCCTGTCTACCGGCTCGAGCGCGTCGTCGAAGCCGCTCGGCTGATGCTTCGCTCCGACTCGATGAGCGGGAGCGCCTTCGGCATGGTGCTCGGCAGTCCGGAGTTCGGTCGGTTGAAGGGTGACGCGTCGTCGTCGCTCTTCGTGTTCGGAACGGGGACGATGTCGTTCGAAGCCGAGGTGAAGGTGGGCTCCGCAGGGACCGCGCTGGCGGTCACGCTGCTGACGCCACCGCTCCATGTACCGCGCGAGCAGCTCGAGTCGATCTGCGAAGCCGCGGAGGGCGTGAAGTCGCACCGCGACGATGGTGAGCGGTTGGTCGTCACGTTCGAGCACCAGGCGTTTCTCACCGCGTTCCTTCGGCGACTTTCGAACGCAGGCGCGCTGCGCAGAGTGGTGGAGGTCGCGCACCTCGTCGAGGTCGATGGCAGAGAGACGCCCGTATGGGTGGGCGGGTTGTTGAACGTGTGGCTCGAGTCGTGTCGCGCCGCGCTTCGCGAACGTGGGGCTCCGCAACAGCAACACGCTGAGGATCGCCTGCACGTTCTCGAGGGCCTGCTTCGCGCGGCCGATCACGAGGCGGTGGTCTTTCGCATCGTCGATTCGTCGCTCTCGAACGCTGAGGCCGAGTGGGCGTTGCAGAACGTGGGCTCCGAGGCCTTTCGCGGCCGGGCCGCGTTCTCGAGCATCGACACGGGCTCGCTCGCGCCGTTCACCGGGGCGCAGGCCAGAGTGCTCGTGAAGACGAAGTCGCTCGCGGCGCGCAAGCCGAAGCTGCTCGAGGAATGGCACGAACTGCGTCGTGAACTCGGAGGAGCGCCGACTTTGTATTCGCCCGATCCGCTGCTGACCGAACTCGAGCAGATGCTCAGCGACGTGACCCGCACCTGAACTCAGCCCAGCTGGACGGAGTTCGTCCCATCGATGCGCTGGTTGGTCTTGCGACCTTCGTCGCTGATGCCCTTCAGGTCTCGAGGGTGATTGGTTTCAAGCAGGTGGGCTCGTCTGAAGATCGAAGCCGAGCAGCACAGATCAGCTTCGAAACAGCGCTGCCGGCACTGCACGGCTCACTGCCGTTCGCCTCGATCGCCCGTGACGTTGGGAGCTGCGTCGAGCCTCGAACCTCATGACTGGCTGACGAGCGCGCCCCGACAGGCTACGTCTGCCACGTGCAGGACGACCCCGACTCGCTGCGTGAACGGCTCGCGGCCCTCGAGGCCCGTGCGTTCTCGCTCGACGTCATCACCTCGCTCGCGGCCACGCTCGGTGAGTCAGGTGACATCGACGACGTGCTCTGGGACGTCGCCAACGGCACCGTCGCGCAGCTCGGTCTCGAAGACTGCGTCATCTATCTCGTCGACGAGGCGGCCGGTCACCTCGTGCAGCGCGCCGCGTTCGGTCCGAAGAACCCACGTGGCCGCGAGATCCTCGCGCCCATCACCATCCCCATGGGGAAGGGCATCGTCGGCACGGTCGCGCGCACCGGCGTCGCGGAGCGCATCGCCGACGTTCGCCTCGACCCGCGCTACATCACCGACGATCAGGCGCGCTTGTCAGAGCTCGCGGTGCCGCTCTTCTTCCGCGAGCGGGTCATCGGCGTGATCGACTCCGAGCACTCGCGCCGCGACTTCTTCACCGAGGAGCACGAGCGCCTCTTCGTCGCCATCGCTGCCATCACCGCCTCCCGCGTGGGCCGCACCGTGATGGACGAGCAGCTTCGCGACGCGCAGCGCCTCACCGCGGGCATCATCGAGGCCGCGCAAGACGCGATCGTCACCTTCGACTCGAAGGGCCGCATCGTGTCCTTCAACCGCGCCGCGCGAGAGGTGTTCGGCCGCGAGCCCGAGCAGGTGTTGCTCACGCCGATCACCACGCTGTTGCCGGAGTGGCGGTTCGACGCGGCTTTGCCGCCAGGGCTCGTGGTGCTCGATGGCGTTCGGGGTGACGGCCGCCGCTTCCCCGCCGAGATCGCCTCGTCGCGCGTGCTCTCGCGCCGCAAGCCGCTCACCACGCTCGTGCTTCGTGACATCTCTGAACGCCTGCGCGTGCAACGCGAGCTCGCCGAACTCAACCAGCACCTCGAGCAGCGCATCGTCGAGCGCACCAAGGAGCTGCGAGACGCGAACGCCCAGAGCGAGGCGCTGTTGCTCAACGTGCTCCCCGCTGCCGTCGCCACGCGCTTGAAGCAGGGCCAGACGATCGCCGATCGGTTCGACGACGTGACCGTGCTCTTCGCCGATCTCGCCGGCTTCACCCGCTGGGCCGCGGCGCTGGAGCCTGAGCGCGTGGTCGAAGTGCTCCGCCGAATCTTCACCGCCTTCGATGCGCTCTCGGAGCGGCACGGCCTCGAGAAGATCAAGACCATCGGAGACGCGTACATGGTCGTCGCCGGCGTGCCGGAGCCGTTGCCTGATCACCGCGCGCGCGCCGCCGAGATGGCGCTCGACATGATCGACGCGGTGAAGCGCATCGAGCTCGAGCTCGGGCACGAACTCTCGGTGCGCGTCGGCATGCACTCGGGGCCCGTCGTCGCGGGCGTCATCGGAACGCGCAAGTTCGCCTACGACCTCTGGGGCGACACGGTGAACACCTCGAGCCGCCTCGAGAGCCACGGCGTGCCCGGCAAGGTGCACGTCACCGACGCGACGAAGCGTTCCCTCGAAGGGCGCTTCCGCTTCGAGCCGCGCGGTGAGATCGAGCTGCGCGGCGTCGGCCCGACGGTGACGTGGTTTCTCGTCGGCCGTTAACGCTTCCGTCGACGCAGCAGCAACGCCGCGAGCGCGAAGCCGAACACGTCGAGCGGTGACGCCGTACAGCCGCACGCCGACGGCTCGAGCCCCACCTCGAGCGGGAAGATCGCGCGCGCCTGCCCATCGGAGACGATCACGTCGAAGTACATGCGATCGGGCTCCTTGACGGGCGGCGCCTGGAACTTGCCTCCGCCCAGGTCCTTCGCGAGCGGGCCGCGCGTCTGCACGAAGGTCGTCACGAGCGCGTCTCCGTCGGCGTCGATGCCGGTGCCCGTGAGCGTGAACTGTTGCCCCGAGCGCACCACGTTCGGTCCCGAGGCCATCACCTGCGGCGGCGCGTTGACCGCCTTCACCGTGAGGGTGAGCCGATCTTTCGACTCGAGCGCCGCGTCTTTCGCCGTCACCTCGAACTCGAGCGGTGTGTCTTGCGTGACGTCGGGGGCAGTGAAGGTCTCTCCACTGAGCGAGACCGACGGCCCACCGACCTGCGCCCACGTCAGCGTGACGGGATCGCCGTCGGGGTCCATCACGCTGGCGGTGAGCGTCACCTGCTGCTTCTCGGCGATGTCGCGTGGCGGGCCGGCCTCGAGCGTCGGAGGGCGATTCACGCACTGCTGTCGATCGGCCACGCGCTGCGTGAAGGGCGTGCTGCTGAGCCCCGCGACCTCGACGTCGTCGAGATCCCACCCCGTTCGGCCGCCGTTCGCGTCGGTCGCGATCACGAAGCGCAGGTGAATCGTCTTGTTCGCGTAGCGCGTGCCGAGGTTCAGCGTCTGCGTGAGGAACGCAGGGTAGCCGTTGCTGGTGCCGACCCAGGCAGCCTGACCTGCCGAGGGGTTCGTGCTCGGGCGGCCTTGCGGCGTCGTAGTCGAGATCGTGCCGGAGTAGGCGGGCACGACGGTCGTCACCTGCGTCCACGTCTGCTGCCCGTCCTCGGACACCTCGACGTACGCGCCGTCCCACTGCGTCATGCTCGAGCTCTCGAACTGGTAGCGGTGCTTGAAGCGCACGGTGACGGGCTGGGCTCCGATGGCGAGTGCCGGCGTCGTCAGCCACGAGTGCCCGCGAGAGGTCGCGTTCGGGCCGTTCATCAGCGTCTGCGTCGGCGTCTGCGGCGACGGGTGCCAGAGCTCTTCGACGAGGAAGTAGTCGTTCGCCTCGAGGTCGTCTCCACGCCGCCAGCCGGTGCCGCGATCGAGCGCGTACGAACCTTCGAAGTCCTCCGTCGCCGAGGCGATCACGTCGGCGTTGGCGAGCACCGTCACGAGACTCGTCGAGGCAGGTGTCTGGCCGACGGTGTCGACACGGAACTCGAGCATGCGCACGTCGGTCGCGCTCTCGAGTCGAACCGGTGTCGACGCACGCACCACGCCGAAGGGCGCCGAGGGCGCGAACGTCACCAGCCCATCACCCTCGATCACCACGCCCTGTGAGAGCGCCCGCACCTTGAGCGTCTGGGGCGCCGAGATGGCCGCGAAGCCGACGTTGCGGGCGGTGAGGTTGAGCAGCCCCGACTCTCCGACGTCGAGCCGGCCGTCGCGATCGCACCAGCCGCGCGAGTCGTCGACGCCCGCCGCGGTGATCTTCACGGCGTCACCCATCGAGGTGTCTTCGAGCACCGGCGCGTTGTTCGTCGCGAGCTTCGACGGCGCTTCGGCCCGGGGCCCGGCTCCACGTTTCGCGAAGCCCGAGTACAGCGTGCGGAAGAACGCCGGGTCGGCCGCGAACGCGACCGCCAGCATGGCGTCACGTGCTTCGAGGAAGTCTGGGTTCGCGGGAGTCGCTTTGAGCGCCGCGATGAGCGTCTCGAGCATCTGCCTTCGTGCGCGCTCGAAGTCGGGCGTCGCGCGCAGGTGCCCGACGAACCCTTCCCACAACATCGTGCACCACACCTCGCCGGCTGCGTGCACTTCGGAGTTGAGCTGACTGGTTCCGACGATTCCGGGTGGCAGCGCCGCGCCGTCACGAATGTGCCTGAACGACAGCCCGTTCTTCTCGGTGTCGACGGTGTACGGGTAGCGCCGAATGCCCGACCAGTGATGCTCGAGCGGCCGGCCCAGATCGTCGGGCCCGCCCACCACGTAGCCGCCGGTGCCGAACACGCCCGACCAGTTCGCGTTCGACGGCACCCGTGCGTCGCTCGCCCGAACGGTCTGGAGCAGCGCGAAGAAGTCGCTCCAGCCTTCGCCCATTGAGCCCGAGATCTGCAGCTGCAACCCGGCCGTGTCGGCGATGAGCCGGTTCGCGATGAAGTGGCCGAACTCGTGGGTGATGACCTGCGTGTCGAGCGCGCTGGGCCGCGCCGGCATCTGGTACGTGAAGTAGGTCGGCGAGAACACGGCTCCCGCATCGAGCGCGGTGAGGAATGGGCTCGGTGCCGCGGTGACGCCAATCAGCGGCACCGTGATCGACGCGTCGGGGATGAAGAGGTTCGGGTAGGCGTTGTTCGCCGAGACGACGATCAGCGCGGCGGCTCCGGCGTCGAGCGCACGGTTGAACGACTCACGCACGTTGCAGCCCTGCGCGTACGCCACGGCGATGCGGCCCGAGAGCGCCGATGGATCGAAGAGTTCGTCGCAGCCGTTCGCGCCCGCGTCAGACTGCATCACCGAGATCGGCGCGGTCACCGGCGTCAGCGGCCCCGTGCTCGTGACGGCGGCCCGCCCGGCGTCGAGCACCGAGAGATCGAGGTAGCGCACCTGAAACGCGCTGAAGTTGCCCATCTGCATGCGCGACGTCTCTCCGTCGGCGAGCGTCGTCATCGAGGCGTTGTTCGGCCGCGCGAAGCTGAACGCCGACACCGAGAGCGCGTCGTCTGCTTTGCCGCCGTGCCCGAGGTTGTCCTTCTGGCCGTTGCCCGCCGCTTCGTCGAAGCCGGCCGCGAGCGCCCAGTCGTGCAGCCAGTTCACCGTGTAGAAGAGGTGCGTGTTCGCCGCGTTGGCCTGGGCGCCCGGCGTGGGGCCTGCGTCGGGATCGTACGAGTAATCGAACACCCCGGGAGCGCTCATCGGCGTGAGCTGGTCCTGCGGGCGCATGCCTCCATCGGCGAGCCCGGCGTCGCTGTTCAACCCGAACGGGGGGAAGAGATCGACGAACGAGAAGGCGTTGTTTCCCTGCAGGGTCGTCGCGTTGGCGGGCAGCCAGGGATCGCTGCGAGCGCCCGGCGCGAAGTCGAGGGTCACCAGCGACGAGCTCACCCAATCACCTTCGATGGGCGGCAGGCGCACGCCAGTGGGGTGGGGCGTGTAGCCGGTGCCGTACGGAGAGTCTGCTGGAGCGAATGGGGCCGCGGTCTCGGCGTACACCCGCCACGTCGCGTCGACGGTGAGGTTCTTTCGCGAGAGCAGCCGCCCGTCCCACGCGCTGACGACTTCGAAGAACGCCGAATCGCCGGAGTCGAGCTCGACGTGCCACGCAGGCTCGAGGGCGTCGGGCAGGCCGTACCAGACACGCCGGGCACGAGTGTTCACCAGCCCGTTCGAGTCGAAGACGCGCTGCCAGCCGTCGCGCTCCTTGTCGAGCGAGAGCGCGCCAACGGTGAAGCCGAGCTCCCGGGCAGCGGTCGCGACCGCGGTGGTTCCCGTCAGCCGAAAGCCTCGCTCCTTCGGAGTCGCCGGGTTCACGTTGCCGGTGATCGCGATCAGCTCGCGCGCCTGCGTCATCACCACGTGCAGCTCGTCACGGAAGAGCGCGACGCCGTCGAACGAGCGCCCGAACGTCACCACGATCGCCCCGTGCCCGAGATCGAGCGTGTGCCGGTGATCGAGTCGCGCCACCGTCTCGCCACTGAGCCGGAACGAGTTGGCGACGGGGAGCAGGTGACGACGTGCCGCCTCGGCCGGGCTCAGATCGGCGCGAGTCCACGCGGGCGCCTCGGGGCCCACCTGCAGCGCCCACAGCACCGTCGGCACACCCAGCCGCGGCTCGACGTGCGCCGTGAAGACGTCGTCGCGCTGCAGCGCCGGCTGCACGAGCTCGGAAGACAGGAAGAGGTCGAAGTCAGCTGGAGCCGCAGCCATCACGATCGCGAAGAGAAGGTTCATGGCGTGCGCTCAGGGAATGAAGATGGCGGTGACAGCCGTTGCTTTGCTGCTCTCGCGCGAGAACTGAACTGGGAAGCGCTTGTTGTCGAAGCCGCCGTTGGCGACCGCGGCGATCTGCGCGACGTACGGCGCGCCCGTCTCGAGGAACTGGCCCGGCACCTTGATGCGCGTGAACGGCGTGCGCAGGCGCAGCGAGAAGCCCTCGGTCAGCGTCGTGCCCTGCGGCATGAGCCTGGTGATCAACACGACGTAGGTGGTCGGCGTGCCGAGCGCGGGGGGCGACCACTCGAGCACCGGGTTCTGCGAGACGCCGGTGCGGTTCACGTCGGCGGCCTCTCCGTTGATGCGCAGGAAGCGCGGCGGGCTCAGCGTCGCGTCGAGCACCCCGCCGTCGGCCACCGTCGTGACCAGCGCTTCGATCGACTTGTTGTAGGTGCGGCCCGAGAGGGTGAGCGGAACCGTCGCCAGGAGCCGCCCGTCGGCGAAGAGGGCCGACGCGGGCACGGCGTTTCCCACGGTGATGTTCTGGCGAACGTCGGGTCGCCCAGCGTTGTTGCTGAGCGAGCCGAACGAGGCCGAGCGGCCTTCGAAGTCGCCTCCGCCGGCTGGTCGTGCGATCGAAGGCACGGCGTAGATCGTGGCCTGGGTGAAGCTGGCGGTCGCCGCCGGGTGAACGTCGCGCACGAACTGCTCGAAGCCCGAGCTGCGCAGCTCGAGGGGCCAGGGCTGCTGCGTCAGTGGCGTGAGCGGTACGGGTACGTTCGCGGTCTGGCCCGGGCCGAGGTCGGGTGCGGCGACGGTTCCTCCGAACACGGCCGAGCTCCAGTTGAGCCCGCCGGTGTTCAGCGTGCGGCGCACGGTGACGGTGAGCTCATCGGAGTCGTTGCGCAGGCCGAACGCCAGCGCCTGCGTCAACAGTGCGGCCGACGACGAGAGCACCCCGGCGTCAGTGGGCGCGTTCCTGAACTGCTCGACGATCGTGCCCGCGCCGAAGCTGTGCGCCTGCACCAGGTCGCTCTGCTGAAAGGCCGCGCCCGTGAGCGTGACCGTGAGGGTGCCGTTGCCGATGAGCGGGTTTCTGCGCCCGATCAGCCGTGCGCCCAGCTCGAGCGAGTCGACATCTGATGCGACGTACTCGCCGGCCCGCATGACGAGGTACGGCCCTTCGGGAACGTCTTCGAAGCGCAGCTCCGGGCCTGACTGCATGACGGCCTCGACGGTGACGAACTCGCCTGACTCGTCTTCGTAGAGCAGCTGCTGGGGACGAATCGCGTTGAGATCGACAGGGCTCGAGGTGACCCCGCCATCAGGCGTCCAGATCTCGTCGGTGCGGCGTACCAGCACCGTTCGACGGCGGCCGGCATCGGGCTCCGCGCCCGCGTCGACGCCTGCATCGAGCCCTGCGTCGGCCGTTGGCGCGACACACGCTCCTTCGACGCAGAGGTCGGCGCCTTCGCACGAGACGCACGCAGTGCCCCCCAGCCCGCAGATGCGCTTCGTGCGACCCGCGACACACAGCCCACGCGAGTCACAGCAGCCGCCTTCACACGTCGTCGGGCCACACGGCGGAATCGCCGGAGCGCATGACGCCATTGCCAGCGTGACGCCGGCCACCAGAGCTCGAATCACCGAAACCGCCCCCTTGAAGGAATCGGTGCGTAGACGAACGGCTCGTGTTCGCCAATCACTCGCTGCATTCCGACGAGACGGAAATGTGACTCCTCCTGCGTGCGGCGCATGTAGAAGGCGCGCGTGGCTCGCAGCCTTCTTCTCAGCGCGGTGATGCTGGTTTCGCTCGGGGCGGGGGCTGAAGAACGGCCGCGCCTCGGTGTCGTGGTCGTCGTCGATCAGCTCTCGGCCGACTCGTTCGACGAACGGTTGCCGCAGACGAAGGGGGGCTTTCGCCGCCTCGTCGATCAGGGCCTGCGCTTTCGTGACGCCCGCTACGAGGTCGCGCCCACCATCACCTCGTGCGGCCACGCGACCATCACCACCGGCGCGTACGCCTCGGTGCACGGCATCGTCTCGAACGAGTGGACCGACTGGGCCACCGGCAAGAACCTCTTGTCGACCGAAGACAAGAGCTACGCCGTGCTCGATCGCCCTGGCACGAAGCAGGACGGCACCGCGCCCACGTGGCTTGAGGCCTCGACGCTCGGCGACTCGGTGAAGGTGAAAGATGCGCGCGGCAAGGTCGTCGCCATCAGCGGAAAAGATCGTTCGGCGATTCTCATGGTGGGGCGCTCGGCCGACGCGGTGCTCTGGTTCGACGCGGAGCGGCCGTTCTTCACGACGAGCACGTTCTACGCACAGAAGCTGCCTGCCTTCGTCACGCCGGTGAACGACGCCATCGCCGCCGCGCTCCAGAAGAAGCTGTTCACCTGGAGCACCCCCGGCGGCAAGGGCAAGGGAGGCCGTCAGGGTGACAGCGAGCCCGACGCCGAGCAGCCAGCCCTGCAGCCGCTGGTCGACGCCTGGGAGGTCGATCTCGCGCTCGGCGCCGTGAAAGAGCTCAAGCTGGGCACCGACGACGCGCCCGATCTGCTCACCATCAGCTTCTCGGGCCACGATCGCATCGGGCACGGCTTCGGTGCGGAGTCTCCCGAGGGCGTCGCTGAATTCCTCGCGGTCGATCGCGAGCTCGGGCGGCTGTTCGACGGGCTCGATCAGCAGGTGGGGAAGGGCGCGTGGGTCGCGGCCGTCACCTCCGATCACGGCGTCGCGCCGGTGCCAGATCGTATGAAGGAGCGCCGCATCGACGCAGGCCGCATCGACATGAAGGCGCTGCGCGCCAGGCTCGAACAGGAAGCCGACGAACGCCTCGGCGCTGGTGATTGGTTCGAGAGCAACAAGACGCCGGGCATCACCGCGACTGCGAGCGGCCGCGAGAAGCTCAACGGCATCGCCGAGGTGTTGCGCGCGGTCGCGATGAAGCAGCCCGGTGTGCTCGATCTGCTCTCGGCCGACCGCATCGCGAACGCAGCGCCTGGTTCGATGGAAGAGCTGTGGCGACGCGGCTACGTGCGCGGCCGCAGCCCCGACTTCATCGTCGTGCCAAGGCCGTTCTGGACGTACAGCCGCTCCGACACCACCGGCCACTCGTCGCACTATCTCTACGATCGCGCGGTGCCGCTGCTCTTCCTCGGCGCTGGAGTTCCGCGAGGCAGCGCAGGGTCGGCCGAGGCCATCGACATCGCCCCCACGTTCGCGCGCCTGCTGGGCGTGCCCTCACCGAGCGCCGCCCGTGGCCGCGTGCTCGACGCCGTCTTTCCGACTCAACCGCTGACTCGCTGAATCACCTGCATCACCTGGGAGGAACTCGTGAATCCGCTCTTCGCCGTCGCCGCCTTCGCGCTCGCGCAACCCGCCGCCGAGCCGTCCGCTCCAGCATCAGTCGATGCGGGTGTCGTCGCCGAGCCGAACGCGACGCTCACCAACCCGCCCGCTGCGCCCGAAGAGAAGAAGCCCAACACCGTTGGCGGCCTCAAGCTCGAGACCGACACGCCGTGGTGGCAGCGGCTCAAGGTCGGCGGCTTCGCCCGCGTCGGCGTCTTCTATGCCTTCCCGTTCCGTGAGGAGCAGCTGGTCGGCGGCAACGGTGGCTTCCGCCTCGCCGACTTCCGCCTCAACTTCGACTTCCGCCCCATCAACAAGCTCACCGTGTACGCGTCGGTCGAGTTCGCCGCCCCGCTGGTCGACCCGAACGATCCCCTCACGGGCCGCCGCATCGTCGACCTGCGTGACGCGTTCGTCGAATACGAGATCTGCAAGGGCTTCGTCGTGAAGGCCGGTCAGTTCCGCCCGCCGTACTGGGCCGAGATGCTGCTCTCTGACGGCGCCGTCGCCTTCGTGAGCCGCTCGGTGCTCGCTGGTGGCTTCAACCCGCCCGAGGCGTACGGCCCGCGCACGCACCTCGCGCCCGATCGTCAGCTCGGCGTGCAGGCCTCGTCGAGGCGCCTCGGCAACGACACCATCGGCTTCAAGTACGCGGTCGGCGTCTTCAACGGCAACGGCCAGAACCAGCTCTTCAACGACAACAACATGGTCAACCCGGTCGGCCGCGTCGAGGTCGACTACGCCGAGACCGTGACCCTCGGCGTGAACGCGGGCTTCAACGTGCTCACCAGCGGCGTTCGCCCGAACCGGCTCTCGACGAACACCTTCGACTACGGCGTCGATCTCGAAGCGCACAAGTGGGGCTTTCAGCTGCTCGGCGGTTTCCTGGGCCGCAGCTCGACGTACAGCTTCTCGGGGCTCCAGCCCGACAGCTCGATGGGCGCGCTCGGGCAGCTGCGCTACTTCCACGAAGACACCGGCCTCGAAGGCGCGGGCCGCTTCGCGTTCTACGAGCCCTCGAAGGCGCAGGCCGACGACACCGTGACCGAGCTGGCCTTGATGGTCGGCTGGCGGCCCTTCAAGCTGCCGTTCCGCGTGCTCGCTCAGTACACGCACCGTGACGAAGAGCGCCTCGTCTCCTACCCGAACGACAGCGTGGACCTGATGCTCCACGCGATCTGGTGATGCCCATGAAGCGACTCGGACTCGTCGCGCTCGTCTTCATCACGAGCTGCACGCGCACCTCGCAACCGGCCCGCGCCTTCAAGATCGAGAGCCGCGCCGATCTCATCGGCGGCAAGCGCGCCCTCGCCGACGTCGGCGACTACAAGATCTCCAACGGCATCGTGCACGCCATCGTGCAAGACGTCGGCACCTCGCGCGGCTTCGGCGCCTTCGGCGGCTCGCTCATCGACATCGATCTCGTGCGTGGCACCGAGTCGAGCGCCGTGAAGGGCCCGGTCGGCAACGACTACTTCACCGAGATGTTCCCGGCGTTCTTCCTGACGGCCATCGAGCCGGCGAAGGTCGAAGCCGTCACCAACGAAGACGGCACCGCGAAGATCGTCGTCTCGGGCAAGTCGGGCTCGTTCATCAGCGTGGTGAACGCCATCACCGACGTCGCCTACCCGAAGGATCCCCTGAGCTACACGGTCGAGTACCAGCTCGAGCCGGGCAAGCAGTACGTGAAGATCGTCACCACCGTGACGAACCCGAACACCACGCCGGTCACGTTCCCGCTCTCGATTCCGTTCGGCTTCGTGACGTTGCTCGGCGAAGGCCAGCGGCTGTTCGTTCCCGGCCAGGCCGGCTTCGACATGCGCTTCCACCTCGAAGACACGGTCTACAAGCGCAACGCCGCCCTCGACGCGCTGCCCGGCGAGGTGAGCTCGATGTGGAGCACCGCGGGTGACGGCGTCTCGTACGCCCTCGTGCCCGCGCGCACCTCGAGCAGCTACATGGCCGGCAAGCCCGACCTGTACCCGACGGCGAAGAGCGACTCGTTGCTCATTCCCATCGCGAGCTCGTCGTTCCTCGGCAGCTTCTGGGCGCGCTCGCCCGAGATGCTCAACCCCAAGGGCACCTTCCAGTACGTCGGCTACCTCGCGGTCGGCTCGGGTGACGTCGCCAGCGTGCAGAAGGTTGCCTACGAGATTCGCGACGTGCGCGTGAATCCGAATGGCTCCGAGACGATTCTGCGCGACAAGGCGCCCGTCGGTACCATCTCGGGCTTCGTGCGCGAGGGCCGCACCAACCTGCCGATGGATGACGTGTCGGTGGTGCTGCAGAACGAGGCCGGTGAGTACATCAGCCAGGCGACGACGCTGAAGAACGGCGCGTACACGGCGCCGCTGCCTCCTGGAAAGTACCGCGCGTACGCCGTCGACAAGGTGCGCAACGTCGCGAAGAGCGAGTTCGTCGACATCGCCGAGAACGGCCAGGCGCGCGTCGATCTCACGATGGAGCAGCCGGGCGATCTGCGCGTCGTCGTGCGTGACGAGCAGGGCCGGCCGTTGCCCGCGAAGATCTCGGTCGAGGGCGTCTACGAGAACGACTCAGGCGCGCTGCCGCGTCGGTTCCTCTACGACCTGAAGGTCGGCGAGCGCTACCGCCGCAGCGACTTCGTCACCGACGACCCCGCGAACCCCGAGACCCGCCGCTACCTCGAGAAGGTGCTCTTCGCCGGAGACGGCACCATCGGCACCGAGATTCGCCCCGGCAAGTACACGGTCTGGGCCTCGCGCGGCATCGAGTACTCGCTCGAGAAGAAGGAGATCGAGGTCGTCGCCGGCAAGACGTCGATGGTGGGCCTCACGCTCACGCACGTGCTGCCGACGCCCGGCTACATCAGCGCCGACTTCCACGTGCACTCGGTGCGCAGCGTCGACAGCGACATGGAGCTGCCCGATCGCGTCACCAGCTTCGCCGTCGAAGGCGTCGATCTCATGACGTCGACCGATCACAACATGGTCGCCGACTACCAGCCCACCATCGAAGCGCTCGGCCTCGACGAGTGGCTGCGCAGCATGGTCGGCCTCGAGCTCACCTCGCTCGAGATGGGTCACTTCAATGCGTTCCCCGTCGCGATTCAGCCCGGGCCGATTCAGCACGGCAGCTTCCGCTGGTTCTACCGGAAGCCAGGAGACCTGTTCGCCCAGCTGCGCGCGCTCGGGAAGGATCAGCAGAAGACCATCATTCAGGTGAGCCACCCGCGCGACACGATCCTCGGGTACTTCAACGCGTTCGACATCGGCACCTACTCGGGCAAGCCGCTGCCGGCGCCGTCATCGCTCATTCGCCTCGATCGCAACCCACAGCCCAACGGCGAGCCGTCGCCCTACGACCCGGTCAACTTCAGCCTCGACTTCGACGTGATGGAGGTCTTCAACGGCAAGCGCATCGACAACATGTTCGGCGTGAAGCGCCGCATCGTCGACGGCCCCGAGCCGAACCTGCCCGCGTGCCCCGCCGACGGGAACCTCACCGTGAACTGTCTGCCCGCGGTGGGCGAGGTGATCGAGAAGCCCATCAAGTACAAGGAGAACGGCGTCGACAAGATCGTGCTCCAGCCCGCGTTCCCCGGAGCGCAGGACGACTGGTTCACGCTGCTCGGGCAGGGGAAGAAGGTCGTCGCGACCGGCAACTCCGACTCGCACTCTGCTGGTGCCGAAGCCGGTCTGCCTCGCACGTACCTCGAGGTCGGTGACTCGGCGAACGGCTCGATGATCGCCCTCGACGTCGACAAGGCGATGGATGCGCTGCGCGCCGGCCACGGCTTCGTGACCAACGGCCCGCTCGTGTACGCCTTCATCGACGAGCAGGGCCCGGGCTCGACCGTGGTGAACGCGAACGGCGTCTTCCGCATGCGCATCAAGGTCGAGGCCGCTCCGTGGGTCGACGTGACGAAGGTCGTCGTGCGCCGCGGCGGGAAGGATCAGGGCAAACGCCCCGAGATCGCCGCCACCATCGACGTGCCGCCTTCGACCGAGACGCTGCGCCTCGAGCACACCCAGCTCTTCACTGGCGTTCCCGACGACTCGTTCTTCGTCGTCGAGGTCTACGGCGAGAAGTCCATGTGGCCCGTGTTCTCTCCGTACGAGATCCCGTCGCTGCAGATCAGCGACGCCGTCGGCGTGATCGGCGGCTCGTTCGGCTTCGGGTCGACCTACGGCAAGTACGAGCCCCAGCAGGCGCAGTTCGTGAAACCGTACGCGTTCACGAACCCCATCTGGGTCGCCCGCACGCGCAAGCAGCCGCTCACCGCGCCGAAGAAGGTGATTCCGCTCGGCAACTCGGAGCCGTTCCAGCCCCGAACGCTCCCCGACCTGCGCACGCTGTTCCACGCCTTCCACTCGGACCCGGAGTGAGCCGCCTCGCCCTCGCTAGCGCGCTGCTGTTCGGCGGCCTGGCCTGGGCGCACCCCGAGGGCTTTCACGCCCGCTCGGCCTTCACCATCGAGAAGACGTCGCTCACCGGTCTGCTGGTGCTCGACGTCGATGGGGGAGAGCGGTGCGAGCTGATTCGTGCCGGCGCCGACGCGAACCATGACGGTGTGCTGGCGAAGGACGAACGCCAGGCGCTCGAGAAGAAGCTGGCCTCGTTCATCACGAAGCCGCTCAAGCTCTTCTTCAGCGCGTACCCGGTGCCGCTCACCATCAAGGAGACGAAGCTCAACCTGCACAAAGACGAGCGCGTCTCACGCGCTGGCCTGTCGGTCGCGCTGCTGCTCGAGGTGAAGCACCCGTACGAGGTGAGTCCTGGCATGCACTTCGAGTTCGAGACCGTCACGCCCGACGCGTCGCCGGTGCGGCTCGAGGTGTTTCAGGCGACCGCGCCAGGGGAGACCGCCGAGCCCGAGTTTCGCGAAGAGGTCGAATCGGGCAAACGCGTGCGCGTTCGGCTGGGGAAGCTTTACGACCGCTGAGATGCTCCCTCCCTTGCCCCGGGCATGGGGGTTGGGTAAGGCCCCCCGGTCTTTCAATTCCAAGAGGGCAGTGTGAGCGATCAGAAGAAGCCGGCAGCGACGTTCGGTGACGTGATGTTGGGCATTCCCGCTGGCGGCCGCGAGAAGTCCGAAGGTTCGCGCGACGAGAAGCGCGGCGAGCGCAAGGGCGGCCCCATGGTCGTCGTGAAGCGCGCCGGTGGCGCCGTCGAGACCCGCAAGGCCGACGCGCCTGCCGCTGCCGGCAACGGTGAGGCTGCCGCTGCCCCCGCCGCTCCCAGGGTCGTCGTTCCCACGGGTCCGTCGGTCGCCGACGAGGTGCACGAGCACGAGTCCTTCGGCGAGATGTTCGAGAAGCAGGTGAAGGACGGCGGCCTGCCCACCCGCAAGATGCCCCGCGTCGGTGAGAAGGTGCGCGGCAAGATCTTCCAGCTCGGCGCCGAGACGGCCTTCGTCACCATCGGCAAGCTCGAGGCGATGATCGAGCTCGACGAGCTCAAGGACGACCAGGGCATTCTGCGCTCGGGCGTCGGCGACGAGATCGAGGCCCACGTCGTCGAGACCGGTGCCAAGGGCATCGTGCTCTCGCGCCGCCTGTCGAAAGACGCCGCGTCGCTGTCGATGCTCGCCGAAGCCAAGCTCAGCGGCATGCCGGTCGATGGTCTCGTCATCGCCGTCAACAAGGGCGGCCTCGAGGTCGCGGTTGGCGACGTTCGCGCGTTCTGCCCGTCGTCGCAGGCCGACGTTCGCCCCGGCAAGCTCGACGAGTTCGTGGGTCAGCGCTTCACCTTCCGCGTCACCGAGGTGAAGGAGCGCAACGTCGTTCTCTCGCGCCGCGCGCTGCTCGAAGAAGAGCTCAAGGCGAAGGGCGCCGAGCTGCGCAAGACGCTCGAGGTCGGCAAGGTCGTGAAGGGCCGCGTCGTCTCGGTGCAGAACTTCGGCGCGTTCGTCGATCTCGGCGGGCTCGAGGGCCTCATCCCCGTGAGCGAGCTCTCGCACACGCGCATCGGTCACCCGAGCGAGGTCGTCAAGGTCGGCGACGAGCTCGAGGTCGAGATCATTCGCATGGAGGCGGCCGAGCCGAACTCGCCCGACAAGTCCAAGCGCAAGGAGCGCCTCACGCTGTCGCTCCGCAAGCTGCTCGACGATCCCTTCAAGAAGGCCATCGAGACGCTGAAGGAGGGCATGGTCGTGAAGGGCAAGGTTGCCCGCCTCACCCAGTTCGGCGCTTTCGTCGAGCTGATGCCGGGCGTCGACGGCCTCATTCACATCTCCGCGTTGTCGGAGCGTCGCATCTCGCACCCCCGCGATGCCGTGCGCGTGGGCGACGAGATCGAAGTGAAGATCGAGAAGGTCGACCCCGAAGAGAAGCGCATGGGGCTGCGCCTCGTGAAGGACGGCGTGCCAGTGGGTGAGGGCGTCTCGTCGTCGGCCGCTGCGGCGCCGACCCAGCACGTCGAGACCGACGCGGCTCCGAAGAAGCCCACCGTCAAGCTGCGCCGCGGCCTCGTCGTCATCGGGAAGGTCGTTCGTATCGAGTCGTTCGGCGTCTTCATCGAGTTCGAGGGCGGCAACGGCCTCATCCCGGCGAGCGAGACGGGCACCGAGCGCGGCACCGATCTCAAGCGCACCTTCCCCATGGGCAAGGAGCTCAAGGCCGAGATCATCGAGATGGAAGGCCAGAAGGTGAAGCTGTCGATCACCGCGGCCCAGCGCAGCGAAGAGCGCGCCGATCTCGAGGCGTGGAAGGCGACGCAGAAGCCTCAGGGCGGCGGCAAGGCCGGCTTCGGAACGCTGGCTGACAAGCTCAAGGGCCTCAAGCTGAGCTGAGCGGTTCCTCTGCGCTGAATTCAGCGGGCTCTCCCGGTCGAATGGGAGGGCCCGTTTGCTTTTGATCGGTTCGCTCACCCGACGGCATCCAACGAGGGCGGCGCCATGCCCTTGAAACAATCGGGAAGCTCTCGTCGCACCTGGCGTTGAACTTTGCTAGCTCATCGCCCGTCGGTGGCCCCTGGAGGCGTTGGAAACATGGTGAAGCTCTTCCGGAAGTCGATGATCTCCCTCGCAGTGCTGATGTCGGGCCTCGCGCTCGCCGGTCCTGCTGTTCCTTCGCCCACGGCGAAGGCGGCGTTCGAGCGTGGTGAGAAGGCGCTCGAGGGCGGCAACTACGACGCGGCCGTCAACGCGTATCAAGACGCGCTCAAGGCGACCCCCGGCTACGCCGCCGCGCTCAACGGCATGGGCAGCGCGCTCTTCAAGCTGAACAAGCGCGACGAAGCGATCGCCCAGTTCAAGGCCGCCACCGAGGCCGACCCCGGCTTCAAGCTCGCGTGGTTCAACCTCGGCTTCGCCTCCCGCAAGACCCAGGACTTCGCGACCGCCGCCAAGGCGTACGAGAAGTACACGGCCATCGACCCGACCGACCCCGACGGCTTCTACGGCCTCGCGGAGTCGTACAAGCAGTCGAACCAGCCCGAGAAGGCCATCGCGGCGTACGAGACGTACATCAAGAAAGAGACCCGCCCGACCGAGCAGAAGTACGTCGACCGCGCGAAGGACTCGATTGCCCAGCTGAAGGCCGCCGCGGCCCCTGCGAAGCAGCCCGACCCGGTCGCGACCACCACGACGACGCCCGCGAAGCAGCCTGATCCCGTCACCACCACGACCACGCCGCCGCCCGCCGCCGATCCGCTCCCGTCACTGTCGGCGCGCACGATGGCCGAAGGCGACAAGTTCATGGCCGAGAAGAAGTACCGCGAGGCCTCTTTCTCGTACCAGGACGCGGTGAACGCCGACCCGAACAACGTCGAAGGCCTCTTCAAGCTGGGCAACAGCTACGCGGTGCTCGGCTACTACACCCAGGCCATCGACAAGTGGAACCAGGTTGCCACGCTCTCGCAGGACCCGAACGTGAAGAAGAGCGCCCAGGACAACATCGCGCGCGCTCAGCAGAAGCTCGGCACCGCGGGTGGTGGCTCGCCGCAGGAAGCCGGCAAGCAGCCCGGCACCGGCCCCATCGCCGACTCCACGCGCGCCCAGGCCCGCCAGTACTACGAGCAGGCCGTGCAGCTCATCAACCAGCGCCGCTTCGGTGACGCGCTCGCCTCGCTCAACGAGTGCCTCAAGCTCGAGCCCGCGCTGTCGGTCGGCTACATCGCCC
This sequence comes from Archangiaceae bacterium, assembly GCA_016879935.1. GTDB lineage: Bacteria > Myxococcota > Myxococcia > Myxococcales > Myxococcaceae > Xiheimicrobium. The sequence continues at coordinate 36,303 of JAACJQ010000429.1, forward strand.
GCGGCAGCACCCTCATCGGCCTTCGCCGCTTCGCCGAGGCGGCCATCGACTACCAGTACGCGCTCAAGCTCGACCCGAACCTTTCGGCGCCGCTCTACGGCCTCGCCGAGGCGTACCGCGGCATGAACCGCGTCGACGACGCCCGCACGTACTACCAGCGCTACGTCGCCTCGGCCGCCGCCGACGTTCGGCCCGAGCTGCAGAGCGACGCGCGCACGAAGATCGATCAGCTGCGCTGAAGCACCACCATGAACACCGACATCAAAGCGATCACCGAACAGGTGCAGCGCGAGAGCGCGTTCATCGAGCCCCTGTTCATCGAGACCGGCCGGGTCATCGTCGGCCAGAAGCCCATGCTCGAGCGGGTGCTCATCGGCCTGCTCTGCAACGGCCACGTGCTGCTCGAGGGCGTGCCCGGCCTCGCCAAGACGCTCACCGTGCGCACCTTCGCCGATGCCATCTCGGCGGCGTTCATGCGCATTCAGTTCACGCCCGATCTGCTGCCCGCCGACCTCGTCGGCACCGTCATCTACAACCAGCAGACGGCGAGCTTCGCGGTGCGCAAGGGCCCCATCTTCGCCAACGTGATCCTCGCGGACGAAATCAACCGCGCTCCGGCGAAGGTGCAGTCGGCGCTGCTCGAGGCCATGCAGGAGCGGCAGGTCACCATCGGGAACAACACCTTCCCGCTGCCGTCGCCCTTCATCGTGCTCGCCACCCAGAACCCGGTCGAGCAGGAGGGCACCTACCCGCTGCCCGAAGCGCAGGTCGATCGCTTCATGCTCAAGGTGAAGGTCGGCTACCCGACACGCGAAGAGGAAAAGGAAATCCTCAACCGCATGGCGGGCGACTCGGCGCCGAAGCCGACGAAGGTCGTCACGCCCGAGCACATCGCGCGCGCCCGCTCGGTGCTGCACCAGATCTACGTCGACGAAAAGGTGAAGGACTACATCCTCAACATCGTCTTCGCGACGCGTGAGCCCCAGAAGTTCGGCCTGAAGGACATCGAAGACTTCATTCAGTACGGCGCCTCGCCCCGCGCCACCATCGCGCTCACCCAGGCCGCCCGCGCCCACGCGTTCCTGCGGCACCGCGGCTTCGTCACCCCCGAAGACGTGAAGGCCATCGGGCTCGACGTGCTCCGTCACCGCGTCTCGCTCACCTACGAAGCCGAGGCCGAAGAGCTCACCCCCGAGCGCATCATTCAGCGCGTCTTCGAGCGCGTCGAAGTGCCCTGACGAAAGGCGCGCATGCTCCCCAAGGAGCTCATCAAGCGCATTCGCAAGCTCGAGATCTCGACCCGCAAGGCGGTCTCGAGCGTGCTCGGCGGCCAGTACCACTCGGTCTTCAAGGGCCGCGGCATGGCCTTCTCCGAGGTGCGCCAGTACCAGCCCGGCGACGAGGTGCGCACCATCGACTGGAACGTCACCGCGCGCATGAACGACGCGTACGTGAAGGTCTTCACCGAGGAGCGCGAGCTCACGGTCATGCTGCTCGTCGACGTCTCGGCGTCGGAGCTCTTCGGCTCGCAGGCCCGCAGCAAGGCCGAGATCTCGGCCGAGGTCGCCGCACAGATCGCGTTCTCGGCCATCGCCAACAACGATCGCGTCGGGCTGATCCTCTTCTCCGATCGCGTCGAGAAGGTCGTGCCGCCGCGCAAGGGCCGCAGCCACGTGCTGCGCATGATCAGCGACATCTTGTCGTTCGAGCCCGTGGGCAAGGGCACCGATCTCTCGAGCGCCCTCACGTACCTCTCGCACATCGCGAAACGAAAGACGGTCACCTTCCTCGTCTCGGACTTCCTCACCGAGCACTACGAGAAGCCGCTGCGCATCGTCGCGCGCAAACACGATCTCGTGCCGTGCGTGATCGTCGACCCGCTCGAGCAGCAGTTTCCCAACCTGGGGCTGGTCGATCTCGAAGACCCCGAGACCGGCGCGCGCTTTCTCGTCGACACCAGCGACCCGCGCGTGCGCGGCAAGTTCAAGCGCTTCATGGAAGAACGCCGGCAGAAGCGCGACACGTTGTTCAAGCGCCTCTCGCTCGATGCCGTCGAGCTCTCGGCCGGGGCCGACTACGCGCTGGCCCTGCAGAAGTTCTTCCGCATGAGAGCCAGGAGAGCCGCCGGGTGAGTGCTTCCTTGGCGAAGCCGTGCCAGCAGAGGCAGACTGTGACTTCGTGTTCGCCTCGCCCGCCTGCTGGAGCCCGCGTCGATGAGTGACGGCAAGAAGCCGGGCGACGAGACCCTTCGCGTGCCCCCGGGCATGACCCCGAAGAAGGTGACCGGCGCGTCGATGCCCGCGCTCCCTGCGGCGGGCCGGCCCATCGACGCACCACCGACCGACTCCTACGTGGGGCTCAAGCCCAAGTCGGCCTCGCAGCCCGAGCTGTCGGAGTTTCCCTCGGGCCCCCGCAAGATCGCGTCGGGTGAAGCGGCGCCCGAGGTGTCTCAGGGCAAGTGGCGCGAACGGGTCTTCACCCCGCGAGCCGTCATGACGAAGGACGAGGTGCTGACCGACCTCGAGGCCTCGGTGCGCGTGGTGCTCGGCAACGCCAACCACGTTCGTGTCGCCTTCGAGGAGCTTCGGCGCGCCTGGCTGCCGACGCTGAGGCAGGCGCTCGAGCAGGCTGGCGGTGATGGCCTCGACGCGTGGCTCGGCATGATCCTCAAGCCGCCCGCCCGCCCGGGCATGGATCCCCTGTTCCCCACGCTCGTCACCGACTTCGCCCGCCTGCGCGCCGCCAAAGAGCTCGCCGCCTTCGAAGAAGAAGCCCACAAGGTGATCGCCACCGTTCAGCGTGTGCTGGGCTTCGAGAAGCCCCGCAAGCTCTCGTTCAAGGCGCTCGAGCGCGAACTCGAAGGCAAGCTCGAGGTCGACGAGCTGCTGCTGATCGCGGTGAGTGACGACTCCGAGCTCACCCGCCGCCTGAAGGAGATCGGCGGCACCATGGAGAGCCTGCGCGATCAGCTCAAGAAGCGCCCTGGCAAACAGCCCGACGGCATGTTCTCGAACTTCGTTCGGCTCAAGGCCGAGGTGCGCGTGCTCGACGCCGAGCTTCGCCGCCGCGGGGCACAGCAGTCGTGACGCTCTGGGTCGACGGCACCCCCTGAGGTGAGCGTCGACCCCCGGGGTCTCCACGAATCCTCAACGGTTTCGATGGCACACCGGGTGCTCCCAGTGCTGCCCGTGCGCCACGTCGTCGTCATCAGCGGTGACCCCCAGGTTCTGGAAGGCATGCGTCGTTCGTTGCGGGTCTTTCAGAACGCGTGGGCGACCCACTTCGTCGAGACCACCACCGAGGCGCTCGCCGCGCTGACGTTGCACCCGGTCGAGGCGCTCATCTCCGACTCGAAGGTGACGGGGCTCGAGCTCGAGGCGTTCCTCGACCTCGTGCGTGAGAAGTGGCCCACCGTCGTGCGCGCGGTGTTGTGTGGCGCCGAGGTGAAGCCCGAGCAGGCGCAGCGGCTCGGCAGGGTCGCGCACCAGGTGCTCAAGAAGCCCCTCATTCCCGGGCAGATGTTCGATCTCGTCGAGCGCGCAGCCCTGGTGCTCGCCACCGTGCGCAGCGAGCGTGTGAAGCTGGTGCTCGCGAAGCTGGGCTCGTTGCCTGCGCTCCCCGCGACGTACGGTCGACTGACCGAGCTCACTGCCAACCCCGATGTCTCGCTCGATGAGGTCGCGAGCGTCGTCGAGCGCGATCCCGCCATCACGGCGAACGTGCTCAAGATCATCAACTCGGCCTACTTCGGCCTGCCGCGCCGGGTGTCGAGCGTGCGCGAGACCGTGAAGTACCTGGGCATTCAGCCGCTCAAGAACATCGTGCTCACGGTCGAGGTCTTCGAGGGCATGGCGTCGGGCGCCACGGCCAAGGGCCTTCAGATGGATGCGCTCGCCCGTGCCTGCGCGATGCGCGAGTTGCTGGGCCGCACCCCCATGGCAGAGGCCGCGTTCGCTGCCGGCATTCTCGCCGACATCGGGCAGCTGCTGATCGCCACGCGCCTGCCCATCGACATGGCCGCCATTCAGAAGGAGATGATCGGGCGCCTGCAGGAAGACGTGGAGCGCGAGCGTCTCGGGTCGTCACACGCCGAGATCGGCGGCGCGCTGCTCAGCATGTGGAATCTGCCCACTGCGCTGGTCGAGGCCGTCACGCTGCACCACACGCCGCCCGCCGCGGCGGCGACCGCGAACGTTCCCACGGCGCTCGCGCTCGTCTGCGCGATGGAAGAAGAGGCCATCGCCCACGATGCGCGAAAGAGCGAGCTGCGCGCGACCGTCGAGAAGCTGGCCGAGATGTTCCCCATGGTGAACCTGCAGGCGGTACGGCGGCAGCTCGCGCCTCGCGAGGTCGCCGTCGCCTGATCACATCTGAATGATGCCCTTGCGCAGGCCCTCGGTGACCGCCTCGACACGATTGGTGACCTCGAGCTTGCGGTAGATGTGCTCGAGGTGCGTTCGAATGGTGGCCTTCGACAGCGACAGCATCGTCGCCGCCTCGTTGTTCGACACGCCCTTCGCGATGAGCTGCAGAATCTCGGTCTCGCGCGCCGACAGCTTCTTGCCTTCGGGCTCGGCTGGCATGGGCGCAGCGGTGGGGGCTGCCGACGCAGGCGCCGGGGCTGGTTCGGCTCCTGGAACCTCGGGCACCCGGAAGTGCTTCAGCAGCCGCCTCGCGAGCGATGGCTGAATCACCGTGCCTCCCTGGCTCACCTCTTTGATTGCCTCGACCATCTTGTCGGCCGGAGTCCCCTTGAGCAGGTAGCCCGAAGCGCCGGCCTGCACGGCCTCGAGCACTTTGTCCTCCTCGTCGAAGATCGTGAAGATGAGGATCTCGACCTTCGGCACCTCGGCCTTCACCACGCGGGTCACGTCGATGCCGCTCATGCGCGGCAGCCCCAGATCGAGCAGCACCACGTCGGGCTTGAGCCGGCGAATGTCGTCGAGCGCGGTTTCTCCCGAGAGCGCGGTGCCGATGATCTCGAGATCGCTGCTGGCCTCGAGCAGCTTCAGCTGGTTCTTCAGAATCTTCGACTGGTCCTCGACGACGTAGACGCGAATGCGGGGCGACGGCGCGGCGGGGGTTTCCATGGTTACTCCGTGAGCGGGACGCTGAAGGTGACGTGCACGCCCGCGCCCGGCTTCGCGTCGACGTTCACCGAAGCGCCCACCTTGTTGGCGCGCTCCTGCAGGTTGATGAGCCCGTAGTGGCCGGGCCGTTTCGTCTCGGGGTCGAAGCCTTCGCCGTCGTCCTTCACCGAGAGCTGAACGCGCTCGGGCAGGAACGAGAGCCGCACGTCGACCTGCTTCGCTTTGGCGTGCTTGAGCGCGTTCGTGAGCAGCTCCTGCAGCACGCGGAACATCGCCAGCGACGACTCGGGCGACATCTTGCCGATGTACTCGCCGCTCTTCTCGAACTTCACCGGCAGCTGCGTGCGCTCGCCGAACGTCTTCACGTAGTCCTCGACGCCGTGCCCGAGATCGAAGTCCTCGCGCATCATGCGCAGGCTGCGCCGCAGTTCTTCGATCGACTCCTCGGCAGAGGCCTTGATCTCGCCGATCTCCTTGAGCAGCACCTCGTCTTTCGCGAGCGAGGTCAGGTACTCGGACTGGATGATCAGCGACGAGAGGCTGGCGCCCAGGCCGTCGTGAATCTCGCGCGCGAGGCGGTTGCGCTCTTCGACGACGGCGAGGTCCTTCAGATCCTGCTGCAGCTCGATCACCTCGGTGTGGGCCGAGGTCTCGCGCTGGTTCAGGTACACCAACACGTAGATGATGATGAAGTTGAGCGCGAGGTACCAGAGCAGGGTGAGAATCTCGATCGCCGTCGGCGTGCGGTTCAGCAGCTGATCGATGCGCGTGACGATCGGCAGGGCGAGCAGCGGCGGCAGAATCGCAAGCGGCTTCGGGAAGAGCAGGGCGAAGAGCGTGGTGAAGAGCAGCTGTGAGGCGAGCAGCGGGTTCGCGAGACCACCGCCGGTCATCGGCTTGGCGACCACGATCACCATCACCACGAGATCGATCAGCAGCGTGACGTAGGTGATCGGGCTGCCGTACTTCGGGTGCGCGAGCGTCAGGTAGTTCGCCACGCTGTACAGCAGCATGAAGAAGTACATGCCGAACGCGAGCGGCGTGAAGCCGAAGTACACCCGCCACACCGGCACCGCGAGGATGAGCAGCCCGAGCGTCAGGAACGTCATGCGCGCGTAGAAGAGAGCGCGTGCCCGGGCGATGAACCGATCGCGCAGCCACGAGAGCGACGCGTCTCCGGCCGAGGCCTGTTGCGAGAGCCCACGCTTCTCGAGCACCTGCTTCACCCGCGCGCGTCGATCGTCGTTGGCGGCCACAGCCTGCCAGCCTAGCGCGGTCGGGGTTGCCCACCGATGCGAAATCCGTCACAACGCCCACGTGCGCCCAGCCTCGGTCGCCATCGTCGGAGTCGGCGGCCTCGGCTGCCCCGTCTCGTTGTCGCTCGCACGCGCGGGCGTCGAACGGATGACGCTCATCGACGCCGACGTCGTCGACGTCACCAACCTGCACCGTCAGCCCTGGCATCACCCCGCTGACGTGGGGACGCCCAAAGTCGAGTCTGCGGCTCGCAAGCTGCGCGCGCAGTTTCCGGGGCTCAGCGTCACCACGCGTCGCGAGTTCGTCACCGCAGCCAACGTCGAGCAGCTGTTCCTCGAGCACGACCTCGTGGTCGACGCGACCGACGGGGTCGGCACCAAGTTTCTGCTCTCGGACGCGGCGGTGCTCACGAAGCGGCCCGCCATCTACGCCGGGGTGCTGCGCTTCGAAGGGCTCGCGATGCGCCTCGAGCCGGGCGGGCCGTGCCTTCGGTGTCTGTTCGAGACTCCGCCGACCGACGTGCCCACGTGTGCCCAGGCCGGCGTGCTCGGCGCGATGGCGGGAGTGATGGGCGGGCTGCAGGCGTCGCTCGCGCTCACACCGAACCCTTCGCCGGGCCTCGCCCTGCTGCACGTCGTCGATGGCCTCGAGCTCTCCTTTCGGAGGGTGAAGGTGCGGCGGCGCGCCGACTGCGCGGCGTGCGGCGACGGCTCCAAACCGGTATTGCTCGACGCGGACGATCCCTCATGCCCCACGCCGTCATCGACATCACCTCTCAGGTCTGCCCCATGACGTGGGTGCGCGTGAAGCTGAAGCTCGAGTCGCTCGACACCGGCGACACGCTCGAGGTGTTGCTCAAGGGCGACGAGCCGCTGCGAAACCTGCCGCGCAACGCCGCCGATGACGGCCACGTCGTGAAGTCACTCGACACTCTGGGCGATGGCACCTCGAAGCTCGTCCTCGAAGTTCGTCACGGGTGAGGCGATGGCGCTGCGCGAAGATCAGATCCTCCGGTACAGCCGACAGATTCTGCTCCGCGAAGTCGGCGGGCGCGGGCAGCAGAAGTTGCTCGACGCTCCCGTGACGGTCGACGGAGCCTCCGACGTGCTCGACGTCGCCGCCGCCTACCTCGCCGCCTCGGGAACACCGCTCTTCGATCGAACGACGCACGGTGGGTTTCTCGCCGGCACCTCGCTCGAGTCGTTCGCGCCAGACGCCGTCGCCGTGACGCCTGCGAAGGGCTGGCTCGGTTCCTTCGCCACAGCCCCGACGATCGATGTCTCGCTCTTTCGCCTCGCGGTGTCGAACGGCGGACTGATCGGAGTTCCCGGCGGCATGCCGTGGCCGGGCGAGCTCGAAGGGCAGGGGAGCAGCGACTCCGTCACCCTCGGCGCGCTCGCGGCGCTGGTCGTTCAACGCTTCGTCCTCGGGCTCGAGTCCTCGCTCGTGAAGGTCAGAAACGTCGACGGGCGCTGGCAGCGCGAATGACGCCCGATCTCACGCAAGCGCGCCTCCACTGCGAAGCTGCGTACCCGAACGAAGGCGTCTGTGCGTACCTGCGAACCGGCTCGACGTGGCGCTTCGTTCCTCTCGAGAATATCTCCGAAGCCCCGCACACGTCGTTCGTCATCGACCCGCTGGCGTGGATGAAGCTCGAGCGGGCGAATCAGGCCATCTGTCTCGTTCATTCCCATGTCGACGGGCCCGCCGAGCTCTCGCGGAGGGACCTCGACACCTTCACCGTCGATGGGCGGCCGCTGCTCCCAGACCTCGTCCTGGTCGTCGTCGAGGTTCGTGACCGCAGGGCGGTGAGCGTGGGCGAATGGTCGTTCCGAAACGGGGCGTGGGAGCCCATCGCTCCAGCCCTGTAGCGCCAATTGACACTTTTACATTGCGCTGATGTGCGGGCGTGCACTAAGTCGACGCGCTTTTTGGCGCACCTCTCCACCTCCACAGGAGTGTGACACGCATGGCGCAGCAGGAGCAGCAGGGCTTCACGGTGTGGCTGACGGGAATGCTGGGCGCGGGCAAGACCACGCTCGCCGAGTACATCGCCGCGCGGTTGCGGCAGGTCGGCCGCAAGGTGGAGGTGTTGGACGAGGACGAGGTGGGCGAGGCCCTCTGGGGCGACGTCGAAGGTGCCAACAAGGACGAGCGCATTCTGATCTCGCGCCGGCTCGGAGTCGTCGCCGACATGCTCACGCGCAATGGCGTGTGCACGCTCGTCGCCTGCACCAGCCCCTACAAGGGCATTCGCGACGAGAACCGCCGCCTCATTCAGCGGTACGTCGAGGTGTACGTCGACTGCCCGACCGAAGACCTCATCAAGCGTGACTCGACCGGCAAGTACAAGAAGGCGATGAGCGGTGAGATCCCCGACTTCGTGGGCATCACCGCACCGTACGAGCCTCCGCCCGAGAACAACGTCGAGGTGAAGATTCAGTCGAACATCGAGTCCGTCGAGTCCGGCGGTCTGCGCATCTTCCAGGCGCTCCTCGACCTCACGTACATGAACGCCGATGAGCTGAAGATCATCACCGGCACGAAGATGAAGGCGAACCCCAAGGGCAAGAAGGTCAAGGCTGGCAAGCCTGGCCCCAAGCCCAAGGCCGGCAAGCCGGGCCCGAAGCCGAAGGCCAAGAAGAAGAAGTAACGCCTGCACGGTCGCCCGGGTTGTCGGCCCGGGCCCGTGACGGTACAGAGCCGCCGCATGGCGAACGCGAGTGCGGCGGTCTCTTCTCAGTCGAAGCCCTTCCTGTCGGACGACGAGATCGTCAGGCTCTGTGAAGGCTCCGCCGAAAAGCTGGTGCAGCTGCGCGAACGCATTCGCGGCTACGGCTCGGCGTTGATCGCGTTCTCGGGTGGCGTCGACTCCACCTTCGTTCTCCAGATCGCCAGGGAGCAGCTCGGTGAGCGCGCGCTCGCCATGACGGCGCTCTCTGCGTCGGTGTCGCCGGACGAGGCCGAAGAAGCGCGCGCACTCGCGAAGCAGATCGGTGCTCGCCACCTCACCATCGACTCGAAGGAGCTCGATGACCCGCGCTACGCCGCGAACCCGTCGAATCGCTGCTACTTCTGCAAGACCGAGCTCTACACGCTCACCGAGAAGACGCGTTCGGAGCAGCAGCTCGCGGTCGTGCTCGACGGCTTCAACGCCGACGACAAGAAAGATCACCGCCCCGGTCACCAGGCGGCCCGAGAGCACCGCGTGATCTCGCCGCTGGCCGACGTCGGGCTGACGAAGAACGAGATTCGCGCCTGGTCGCACCGCCTCGGCCTGCCCACGTGGGACAAGCCCCAGCTCGCCTGTCTCGCCTCGCGCCTCCCGTACGGAACGCAGGTGACCGTCGAGCGGCTCAAACAAGTCGGTGGTGCGGAGCGCGCGCTGCGTGAGCTCGGCTTCAAGGTCTTCCGTGTGCGCTACCACCAGGAGGTCGCCCGCCTCGAGGTCAGCGCCGACGAGCTGCCGCGCCTGATGGAGCCGGCGCTCCGCCAGCAGGTCGACGCCGCCATCAAGGCGTGCGGGTTCACCTTCGTCGCGATCGATCTCGAGCCCTTCCGCACCGGCCGAATGAACGATTCGCTCGCGAAGAGCGGTGGCGTGGCGTTGCCCGTGTTGAGCTGAAAGCATCGCGCTCGAATGGAAATGACGCGTCGTGTTGCGCTGCGGAGCACGCGGTGAAGCACGAGTCGTTTCGCAGCCCTGCTACAGTCGGGGCTCTTCTCAGGCCGTTTTCCGGAGGTCGTTCTCACATGCGTGCATCGAACGGTGCGCTGACCACCCGCCTCGTGTGGCTGGTGGTTGGGGTTGTCACTGCCATGGGCTGCTCGTCGATGGGCGGCATGGGCGGGTGCGCGGCGCTGCAGCCGATTCCGACCGGCCGCTACTCGGGCCCGAAGAACGACAACGCGGTGAACATTCGCTTGTCGCCGCAGGGCATCAACTACCTGAACTCGAATTGGGAAGTGCTGGCCGAGATGTTCGCGCCCGGTCGCACGCTCTCGGTCGGCGTTCCCTGCACCGTGCAGAACGTGAACGTGGTGGGTGACATCGCCATCGCCGACATGGGCGGCATGAACTGCACCGGCGAGTCGTGCGGCCGCCAGGACGGCGAGTGCAACGCGACGGGCGCGAAGGCCGACCTGCCCGCGAACGTCGCGATTCAGATCACCGGCTTTTCGCTCGTGCCGCGCGCGCCCAATGCCATCGAGGCGCAGGTTCAGCTCTCGGTCGACACGAGCACGATTCTCGCGGCGAGCAAGAGCGCCAACTTCCTCGCGTGCATCGGTCTGTCTCGCATGAAGTGCGGCGTTCGCTTCAACACCGCGGCGCGTTCGCCGAACGACAACCGCCTGAAGGCGACGGTCACGTTCTCGATCGATCAGAAGTGGGACAAGTTGCTCGCGTTCTCGATCAGCTCCATCTCGGGCTCCGACGTCTGTGGCGCCAGCGGCGCACCGATGCCGCCCGAGTGTCTGCAGCCCGAAGACATCACGCTCTCGGGTCAGAACACCTGCGGCGACATCTACTGCGACACGCTCGACGTCGGCGTCATCAAGGGCACGATTCTCCGCCTGATCTCGCCGTTGCTGCAGACCCAGATTCGCTCGACGCTCGCCACGCAGTCCTGTGAGAGCTGCGGTGGCATGGGCATGCCGCCGTGCCCCACCGTCGGCACCGCCACCTCGGTCTGCCAGGCCAACGTCTGCAAGGACGCGGCGGACAACACCAAGTGCGTGCCACGCTTCCTCGGCGTCGAAGGCCGCATGAACCTGGGCGCGACGCTCGGTGCCTTCGGAGCGCCCCCCAACGCGCAGATGGATCTCTCGTTCGCCGCGGGTTCGAGCGTGACGGTCGATCAGGGCCTCTCGTTCGGCACCCGGGTCGGCGTGAAAGCCGTCAACGTCGCGCCGTGTGTCGCTCCCAACGCGGCGCCGCCCATCGTCGCTGTCTCCGCTCCGAACTTCGACATGGAGGCGCCCAGCCGCATGCTGCCCGACGGGGGCACGACCCGCTCGTACCACGCGGCCATCGGCCTCTCGTCGCCGTTCCTCAACCTCACCTTCCACGAGGCGCAGCAGGCGGGCGCGCTGTGTCTGCAGCTCGACACCAACAACGTCGGGCTGATCAACACCGGCCTGTTCAAGACGTTCCTTCCCTCGCTCGGCAAGCTGGCGACGCGCGACGGGAAGGACGCGCCGATGATGGTTGCGCTGCGGCCCGGTCGTGCGCCGACGATCGTCGTGGGCGAAGGCACCGTCGACCCCGTCACCAAGCGCCCCATCAAGCCGCTCATCACCCTCGCGCTGACCGATCTGTCGATCGACTTCTACGCGATGATCGATGACCGCTACGCGCGGCTCTTCACGCTGACCGCCGACATCTCGCTGCCGCTGTCGCTGATCTTCGAAGGCTGCGACAAGGTGACGCCAGCCATCGGCGATCTGAAGATGTTGATTACGAACGTGCGCACGGCGAACAGCGAGATGCTCGCCGAAGATCCGAAGGTGCTCGAAGACCTGATTCCCGCGGTCATCGGCCTGGCCGAGCCCGCCGTCGCTGGAGGCCTGAGCGCGTTCTCGTTGCCTTCGCTCGGGAACTTCAAGCTGCGCATCACGGGCGTGAAGGGCATCAGCCAGATCGCGGGCACCGAAACGTACAACCACCTCGGCCTCTTCGCCGAGCTGCTGCCGCCAATGGCCGCCTGCGCAGTGACCGCCCCCAGGACCATCGCCACGCTGCGCGCGAGTGAGGTTCCGACTGCGGCGCAGATGCGGCTCGTGGGCAAGAAGCTGACCTGGCCCGTGGCGCTGCTCGACGTCCAGTCGGTCTCGAAGGAAGGCACGACGACCTTCTCGGCGAAGATCGACGACGGCCTGTGGAGCGAGTTCCTTCCCGCTGAGAACGGTGTGCTGCGCGTCTCGCACCCGCGGTTCCTCATTCAGGGCCAGCACACGATCTCGGTCCGCTCGCGCGTCGAAGAGGATCCGCACGGAATCTCCGAGCCAGTTCAGGTGCCGTTCTTCATCGACTGGGACGCGCCCGAGGTGAAGCTCAGCGTCGATCGTGAGAGCGACCTCGTGATCGTGAAGGCGCGCGACGTGCTCACGCCGGTCGATCAGCTCCAGTACGCCTACGCGGTCGGCGACGCGGTGCCGGGCCCCTTTGGCGCCGCTCGTGACATCTCGCTGTCGGCCATCGAGGCGCAGGGCGGGGTGCGGGTGCTCGTGAAAGACGCGACCGGGAACGTCGGCGAAGCCCGCTATCGCCCGGCGGCGTTCGGAGCGCAGACGACCAATGACTCCGTGGTGGAGGCGATCACGCCGATCGCCCCGCAGCAGCAAGGCGGTTGCACCGCTGCACCCGGGCTGCTGGCGCTGGCCGCGCTCGTGTTCTTCCGCCGTCGCCGGTGACGCCTGCCGTTGGGTGGCGCGCCGTTGCCGTGACGCCCACGTGACGTGTCGATGACCTCGGCAAGCCGGGCTGCGACCGTTCGTCGTCGTGGCGATGCAGAACGATCGCGAACTTCGGGCAGCACTGGAGGCGGCGCAGGCCGCGCTGACCGCGACCCGTCGCGAGCTCGAGCGCCTTCGGGCTTCGCAGTCGGAGCGGCTCGAGCAGCTCGAAGAGCGCGCACGAATCAGCCGCCGCCAACTCGCGACCCTCGAGGCGGAGCGGGCCGAGACGATGAAGACCACGCGGGCCCTGGATCAGGCGCGTCGCGAGCGTGACGCCCTCTCGCATCAGCTCGAGCAGACGCGGCGGCGCGCCTCCGCTGCGGAGTGGGAGATCGTCAACCTGCAGGTTCGCGGCGACGAGACACCTCACCACGCTGACTCAGGCGGGCCCGCCTGGTCAGGGCCCGGGCGCTGGCTCCTGCGAGCCGCAGGCATTTTCCTCATCGGTGCCTTTCTCGCCTGGGGGGAGAATCTCTGTGGGCTGTTCCTCGGCGGAGCGCTTCTGGTCGGCTCCTTTTTCGACTGAGCGCGAATCGCGGCGTCCCACGAAGGGACTCATGCGCGTGCTCTTCGCCCTCGTCGCCGTGGCCCGTTCGTGCGATGCCCGCCGCATGCGTGGTTGGGCGATGGCGCTCATTCTGGGGCTGGCGTCGACCGCGTTCGCGCAGGAGCGGTGGGATCATCAAGGCGCCATCAGTCTGCTCACTGGCTTCGGCGTCGAAGGGCGCACCTCCATCGGCATCAAGATGGCTGACACCGGCGTTCGGCTCTTCCCCGAGCTGGGCGGAACGTTCCCGCTCTCGACCCGGTGGCATCTCAAGGGCGCAGGCCGCATCTCGCTGCTCGGTTCCACCATCGGCCTCTCGTTCCTGGCGGGCGTGCGCTCTTTCTACGGCGATCGTTTCAAGACGTTCTTCGATCTCGATCTCAACGTGCACGCGCTGCCCATCGTCACCATCGGCCCTCGAGTCGGGTTCGGCGTGCAGTACGAGTTGCTCGACGTGATCGGTGCCTTCGCCTGCGCCGGCGTGCAGTTCGGAGTCGGCCCCGCAGGGGCGCGCATCGGCTTCGAGGTGATGATCGGCCTGCAGTTCCGCTCGTACCTTCTGGAATGATCAGCTGATCATTCGCGCTGTTTTTTTGACGAACGAGAATCGTGTGCGACCATGTGTGCACCTGTAAGGGAGGACGTACCGCACATGGATGACAACGCCCGTCTCACCTCCGTCGTGTTCCGCCTCAACCGTGATCGCCTCGACGCGCTGAAGGATCTTTCGAAGGAGACGCGCATTCGCCAGAGCGAGTACCTGCGCGAAGCGATCAGCGACCTGCTCGAGAAGTACGAAGAGAAGTTGATGGACTGATCAGGCCACGCCTGATCACGCAGCACAGAAGGGCGGCTCGCGCGGAACACCGGCGCTCGACAGTCGCTCTTCGTGGGTGAAGGGATCATCGGCAGGCGGGTACTCGACGTTCCACAACACGAGCCCTGCCGCCGGAGCCCGCTCCAACACCTCGGGTCGAAATGCCGTCGAACCGCGGGCGAGTGTCTCGGCGAACGCGTCTTTCGACCAGGCGCCGCGGGCAACCGCGACTGCGCCGCCGATGAGATAGCGCACCATGTACCGACCGAAGCCGTCTCCACGGAGGCGCACGTCGACGAGCCCTGAAGGTGACTCGATCACCTCGACGCTCGACACCGTTCGCGGCCGCACCACGCTCGACTTGTCGTGGAACGCGAAGAAGTCGTGCGTGCCCACCGCGAGCGCGAGCGTCTCGCTCAACGTCGTCACGTCGAACTGCACGCGCCACGCGTCTCGGCTCCAGCGCGAGTCGTCGCTCAGCAGCAGCCGATAGCGGTACTCCTTCGCGCTCGCCTTCCAGTGTGCGTTGAAGTGGGGCGGCGCCGCACGAGCCAGCGCGATGCCCAACGTCGCCGGCAGGTGGGCGTTGATTCGCCTCGGCACATCCTCGATCGCGCCTTCTCCCAACAGCTTGAACGACAACACCTGCATGCGCGCGTGCACGCCCGCATCGGTTCGACCGGTCGCGACCGGGTTGCGCTCGAGCCCTGCCGCCCGCATCGCCTCCCGCAAGGTCTGTTGAACGGTCGGCCCGTGGGCCTGAGCCTGATAGCCTCTGAACGCGGCGCCGTGATACCAACACCACAGCGCGACGAGTCTGGAGGGAGTGCGGGACATGGCTGACCAGTGGCTCTTCCGTCAGGGTGACCTGATCCTCGGCCCCGTACCCACGAAGGCGCTGGTCGACAAGCTGTTCACCGGCGAGGTGAATGGCCTGACCGAGGTCCAGATGATGGGCTCGGGCATCTTCCGCAAGCTCCGTGACGTTCCCGAGCTGAAGGTGCACCTCGCCAAGGCCGAGGCGAAGCAGCGTGTCGACGCCCACGCCGAAGCGCACGCGAAGGAGCGCTCGAAGCGCGTGCTCACCATCGTCGGCATCGTCAGTGGTGTGCTGGTCGTCATCGGCGTCGGCGTGGCGTTCCTCGGCAGCTACCTCGCGGTGCACGGCTCGACGTCTTCGGCCGATGAGCTCGTCTGGGGCGACATCACCATCGACGCTCCGACCGTGACGCGCGCGCAGCGCAGCTCCGATGACGAGCTCGTCGACTACAACCCGAGCGGCCGGAAGAACCCCGTGGCGCGGCCCGCCAACCCCAACCCGAATCCGAACCCGAACCCCGGCACACCCAAGCCGAAGATGGGCACCGCCGACACCGACGGCCTCGCGATGGGCGAAGTCGATCAAGACGCGATCAACTCCGTGATCGCGAAGTTCAAGCCCACGCTGATTCCCTGCATCAAAGAAGTCGCCAAGCCGGGCATGCCGCCGACGCAGATTCCGATTCAGTTCACCGTCAACGAATCGGGCAAGGTCTCGAAGGTGTGGGTCGACAACCCCGACTTCAAGTCCGGCCCGCTGCCTGAGTGCCTCATGCGCGAGCTGCAGAAGTGGCCCTTCAAGGCCCAGGGCACCAGCGCTTCGGTCGGCTTCGCGTTCAACATCGGCAAGAAGGGTTGAAAGCCGCGCCGCTGTCTGGTTCACAGGCCGGGCATGGCGAACGTCGAACAAGAGCTCGAGCGTAAGGCGATGTCCGTTCCTCCCGGCTCGTTCCGGCAGGCGGTGGTGCTGGCCGCCAAGCGCTTCAAGTCGTCGTGGGTCGAGCTGGGCAAGCTGCTCACCAAGGTGCGCAACGAAGGCACTTTTCAGGACTGGGGCTACCCGACCTTCGAGGCGTACTGCCTGGCCGAGCTGCGCATTCGCAAAGGCACCGCCGACAAGCTGACCAAGGGCTACTCGGTGATGAACAAGTACGAGCCCGAGCGGCTCGAGGCGCCCGACATCGCCGAGTCGGCGCCGGCATTCGAGGTCGTCGAGGTGCTCGCGCAGGCCGAAGATCGTGGCCAGCTGTCGGCGCAGGAGTACAAGTCGATTCGCGACTCCATCTGGAATCAGGAGAAGCCGACCAGCGAGCTGCGGCGCGATCTCGTCGAGCGCTTTCCGGCTCCCGAGGGCGAAGGCCCGTCTGACGCGGCGAACGTGAAGCGCCTGTGGCAGCAGACCAAACGGCTGGCCGCCGAGCTTCGCGCGAACAAGAAGATTCCCCGGGCGCTGGTCGAACGGGCCGATGCGCTCGCGCAGGATCTCGAAGAGGTCGTCACGCAGAAGGCCGAAGCCTGAGCGCGTCACGATTCTGACGTTCCCACCCGGTCGGTGGTGGTGCCCCGCGAATGGGGCGTTGCTAGAGTTTTCTTCGTGCGGCTCCTGCGGTTACAGTCGATGTCTCAGGGTCGCAGCGTCTGGAGGACGGTTTGAAGAAGGGTGAGCACCACGTCAACCTGTCCTGTTCGTTCTGCGGCAAGTCGCAGCGAGAGGTCCGTAAGCTGATCGCGGGCCCGACCGTCTACATCTGCGACGAGTGCATCAAGCTCTGCAACGACATCATCGCGGAGGAGAACGAGAAGGAAGAAGCGCGCCCGCAGGTCAGCCTGCCGACGCCGATGGAGATCAAGACCTTCCTCGACGACTACGTCGTGGGTCAGGACTTCGCCAAGCGCGTGCTCGCGGTGGCGGTCTACAACCACTACAAGCGCATCTATCAGCGCAAGCCGGCGCAGCGCCCGCGGCCCGGCATGAAGCTGCCCGGCCCCGAAGACGTCGAGCTGTCGAAGTCGAACATTCTGCTCATCGGGCCCACCGGCTCGGGCAAGACGCTGCTGGCCCAGTCGCTCGCGCGCTTCCTCAACGTGCCGTTCACCATCGCCGACGCCACGAGCCTCACCGAGGCCGGCTACGTCGGTGAAGACGTCGAGAACATCATTCAGAACCTGCTGCACAACGCCGACTACGACGTCGAGAAGGCGGCGCGCGGCATCGTGTACGTCGACGAGATCGACAAGATCGCCCGCAAGAATGGCGACACGCCCTCGGCCACGCGCGACGTTGGCGGTGAAGGCGTGCAGCAGGCGCTGCTGAAGATCATCGAAGGCACGCGCGCCAACGTCACGCCCCGCGGCGGCAAGAAGTACAACCAGCAGGAGTACATTCAGGTCGACACCTCGAACATCCTCTTCATCTGCGGCGGCGCCTTCCACGGCATCGAGCAGGTGATTCGCCGCCGCACCGGCGAGAAGGGGCTCGGCTTCGGAGCGTCGATCGAGTCGAAAGAAGAGCGCAGCGTCGGCGAGCTGCTCCGCCTGGTCGAGCCCGACGACCTGATGAAGTTCGGCATGATTCCCGAGTTCATCGGCCGTCTGCCCGTGCTGGCGACGCTGAACGATCTCAAGGAAGACGATCTCGTCACCATTCTCACCGAGCCGAAGAACGCGCTCACCAAGCAGTACCAGAAGCTCTTCGAGATGGAGAAGGTGAAGCTCCAGTTCACGAAGGAGTCGCTGCGCGCGATCGCCAAAGAGGCGCTGCGTCGGCACTCGGGCGCGCGTGGGCTTCGCGCCATCATGGAAGACGCGATGCTCGACATCATGTACGACATCCCCTTCCGCGAGGGCGTGAAGGAATGCCGCATCACCGAAGGCGTCGTGATGAAGAAGGAAGCGCCGCAGATCTTCTTCGAGAAAGAGAAGAAGTCGGCCTGAGCCGCGCTGCACCGCTCGTTCTGGCGGCGCTCGTGCTGGCTGCCTGCCCTCGCACTTCGACCCCCGTCGCCACCGAGCCTGCCGACGCGGGCGCGTGTGTCTGTGCTGCTGCGACCACGGCGCCGAAGCTGCCCGCCAAACCCGTTCGCGCCAACGAGCCGACCTCGGAGTTGCACGACGTTCACCCGCTCGCCGTCTGCGACTCGAAGGGCCAGGACCCGCTCGCGGCCGCGCAGAAGTTCGCCGACGACGACAAGTGGGAGCCCGCGTTGTCGTGTGCCGCGCAAGCCTCGGCGCTGATGCCCGACGAACCGCTCGCCCACGCCGAGCGGGGCCGGGCGTTGATGGCGCTCGAGCGGCTCGACGAGGCCAAGCTGGCCTATGCCCGGGCGCTCGCGCTCGACCCCCAGTCGCTCGAGGCGTTGCTGGGCGCGGCGCACCTGTACGCGGTCGTGGTGCCGTCCTCCCGCGAAGTCGACGAGCTTGGCGTCATCTACGCAGAGCGAGGCTTCGCGCTGGCGTCGGTCGAGACCGAAGGCGCGCTCGTCGATCGCGACATGGCGCTCGAGTTCGCCCGCATCTCGGCGATGGCGCTCAACGACGTCGGGCGCAACGCCGAGGCGATCGAGCGTGCCGACTTCGTGCTCTCCCGCGTGAAGGACGACCCCGAGGCTTCGTTCGAGCGCGCCGTGGCCTTGTTCGAGCGCTGCCAGTTCGACGACGCGAAGGGCGCGTTTCAGAAGCTCGTCGCCGACAAGACGCGCTCGGCGCACGCGCACTACCACCTCGCGTTGTTGCTCGAGCGCGAGGGCAAGCAGGCCGAGGCCGACAAACACTTCGCGAAGGCCCAGAAGCTGTCGCCGGAGCAGTTCTGGGCGCCAGTCATCCTGCCCATGCCCGAGTTCGAGGCCGAGCTGCAGAAGCTGATCGACGCCCTCGAGCCCGAGGTGAAGCGTGACCTCGCGAACGTGCCGATCAAGGCGGAGGACATTCCTCAGCTGAGCGATCTCACGACGGGCGAGCCGCCGCTCTCGCCGACGATTCTGGGGCTGTTCCGCGGCCCGCCGCTTCAGGAGCAGTGCCTGCCGGCCGATGGAGACCCGTGCCGCTCGGTGGCGCTGTACCGCAAGAACCTGGGCCGCGCGGTGAAGACCCGCGACGAGCTGATTCAACAGATGCGCGTCACGCTGCTGCACGAGATCGGTCACCTGCGCGGCGAAGACGACGGCGAACTGGCGGCGCGAGGGCTCGAATGAAGACGGCAGTGGTGCAGGTCAGCCTCAAGGCCGCGAAGTCGGTGCGCCAGGGCTACCCGTGGGTGTGGCGCCAGGAGCTCGAGGCGCTCCCGAGCGATCTCCCGCCCGGCGCGCTCGTCGACGTCGTCGATGGCCAGAAGAACGCGCTGGGTCAGGCGTTCGTCGCGACGAAGTCTCCGCTCGCACTGCGCTTCGTCTCGCGAAAGCTCGCCGCCGAAGAGAGGGTCGACGACGCGTTCTGGAAGCGCCGGTTCGAGCTCGCGCTGGGAAGGCGAAGCAGTCTGAAGGGCCGTGACGCGTACCGGCTGGTGCACTCCGAAGCCGATCTGGTGCCTGGGTTGATCGTCGATCGGTATGGGCCCGCGCTGACCGTGCAAACGCTGAGTGAAGGCGCCGACGTGCGCAAGGCTCGCTGGGCCGAACTCTTGCGGGAAGTGACGGGAGCCTCGCTCATCGTCTGCCGTGACGACGCGTCAGGCCGCGACTTCGAAGGGCTCTCGCGCGAGACGAAGGTGCTCAGCGGCGGCGGGCCGACCCTCGTTCGTTACCACGAGGGCGAGTCGGAGCTCGAGATCGACCTGCTCGCCGATTCGAAGACCGGCTCGTTCCTCGATCAGCTCGACAACCACCTGCGCGCCGGGCAGCTCGCGAAGGGCAGGGCGCTCGACACGTTCAGCTACCACGGCGGGTTCGCGCTCGCCCTCGCGCGCACTTGCAGCTCGGTCATCTCGGTCGAGCAGGACCCCGACGCGGCCAACCGTGCGCGCGCGAACATGACTCGCAACGGCCACACGCACGTCGAGGTGCAGACGGCGAATGCGTTCGACGTGCTGCGCACCTTCGCGGATCGAGGCGAGCAGTTCGACACGGTGGTCATCGACCCGCCCGGGCTGGCGAAGCGAAAAGAAGGGCTGCAGACCGCGAAGCGCGCGTACCACGAGCTCAACGTTCGGGCGTTCAAGCTGCTCGCGCCCGAGGGCCTGCTGGTGACGTGTTCGTGCTCGGGCAAGCTGTCGCGCGAGGCGTTCGACGAGGTCGTGCTCGAAGCCGCGGCTGACGCGAAGCGCACGGTGCAGGTGCTCGAGCGGCGCGGCGCGGGCATCGATCACCCTGTGCTGCCCGGCCTGCCCGAGACCGAGTACCTGAAGGCGTGGTTCCTGCGGGTGTTGTGAAGGTGACTCAGGCCTTGAGGCCGAGCTCCTTCTTCAAGCGCGCCGTCAGCTCGAAGTACTCCTGTCGCGAGAACCCCACGTTCAAGATGTGGAAGTCCTTCTTCGAGAGCCCGACGCAGCCGAAGCAATAGGTGCAGTCGGAGAGGTTGCGGCTGAAGACGACGTAGGCGCTCGAGGTGCAGTTCTCGCTCTGCACGCAGTACGCGCAACCGTGCAGCGACTTCGAATCGACGCAGTGGGTGCAGTTGTTACAGAGCTCGCAGCGAATGCAGTGGGTCGACGCGTAACAGGCCTCGCAGCCCTCGCAGAACATGCAGTTCGCGCAGCGCACGCACTCCTTGCAGGCGTAGCTGCCGGGGTTGCCAGGGTCGGCGGTGAACGACTGCGTCAGGCGGTTCAGCTCTTCGAGGAAGTGCCGACGATCGAGTGAGGCGATCAGCTGGCGTGCATCGTCGGGCTCAGGGGTCTTCTTCGTGTCGCGGGCCACGCGCGGAGTATTCCTCAGCTCGCCGCCTTCACGAAGAATCATCCGCCAGCGCCGATGCAGTAGCCCGTCCAGGTGCTGCCGTCGGTGGGTGTGGGTCCACGGTTGTCGTCGCCGATGGAAACGCAGCGCTTGCCGAGCGGAGAGTCGGGGCACGTACAGAATCGGTCGACGGGACAGCTGCCGTAGCCGTCACCGCAGGGGTACTGACACGACTGCAGGTTGTCGTTCGTGTCGAGCATGCACACCATCGGCTTCGCGCAGTCGGCCGACGACAGGCACCACGCGCCGACATGAGTTCCGCAGGCAGAGAGGAGCGTGGCTCCGAAGACGAGGACGGTTCGCATGCCCCGGCCGTTGGCAATCGACGTGCCTTTCGGCGTCGCGCCGCGAACCGACTGACTCCTCTGTGATGGAGCAGCGGCGCACCCGCGAGGTCCGACACCGATGTCACTCGAGCGCGCGCACGAAGGCCGACACGGCTGTCACGACCGCAGCCGGTTTCTCGATGTGCGGCGCGTGACGGCAGCCCGACAACGTCACCAGCTCGAGGTGTTTCACCAGCCCGGCCAGGCGCTCGAGGTGGGCGCTGGTCGTGAAGGAGTCGTTCTCGCCACGCAGGCCAAGCGCCGGGCACGTCACGCCGCGGGCGAAGTCGTCCATCTGCCACTTCACGAAGGCGGGGCCGCTCCACAAGGTGGCCCACTGTTGAAAGGTGCGATCGGGATCGCTGGTCGTCGAGTTCAGCGAGTCGGGCAGCCCGCGCTTGTAGAGCTTGCGCACCTCGAGCCGCAGCGCATCGTCGACGAAGAGCAGCGGCGACAGCGCCACCACCCCCTCGACCGGCATCGACGCGGCGCCTGCGTGAATGAGGGCGATGCTGCCGCCTTCCTGGAAGCCCAGCAGAATCACTTTCTCGAGCCGCAGGGCGGAGCGCAGCAACGGCAACACGTCGAGGGCTTCGTGCTCGAGGTAGCCAGCGCTCAACGGCGTCTGGAGCGCCTCCGACTCGCCCCAGCCCAGCCGTGAGTACGCATAGACGCGGCGATCGGTCGCCTCTGCGAGCCTGCGAGGGAACTCACCCCAGCCCTTCGCGTGACCGACGGCCTCGTGCAGGAGCAGGATCGGCGCTTTTTCTTCGCCCGAACCCCACCACGCATATTCGTACGAGAACTCGTTGACCCGTATCGACGGCATGCCCGCCACCAGCATGGCAAAGGCTCGCCCGGTTTGCCCGCCCATCGCGCAACCGGCTGCGTTACAAGCCGCCCGCCGTGGATCTGTCGCATCTCAACCCCCCTCAGCGAGAAGCCGTGCTCACGACCGAGGGGCCGCTGCTCGTGCTCGCGGGCGCCGGCTCGGGCAAGACGCGCGTCATCACCCACCGCATCTGCCACCTGCTCGACAACAAGGTGCCTGCGCGCGCGATTCTGGCGGTGACGTTCACGAACAAGGCCGCCGCCGAGATGAAGGAGCGCGTCGTTCACATGGCCGGCCAGCGCGCGCTCGGCGTGACCCTGTCGACCTTTCACGCGTTCGGCGCCGAGGTCTTGAAGGCGCACCTGCCGAAGCTGGGGTGGCCGAAGAAGTTCGCCATCGTCGACACCGGCGATCAGATCGCGCTGGTGCGGCGGGCGATGCGTGATCGCAACGTCGACGACAAGGTGTTCGACCCGCGCAAGGTGCTCACGCTGATCAGCCGCGCGAAGAACTCGGGCATCGAGCCGCAGCCGAAGCCCGAAGGGCAGGGCGACGATCTCGATCTCGTCGCGCACCTGGTGTTCCCGCTCTACCAGCTCGCGCTGAAGGCCCAGGGCGCCGTCGACTTCGACGATCTCATCGTCTTTCCCTCGCGCATCTTCACCGAGTTCCCCGAGGTGAAGCGCGAGTACCAGAAGCGCTTTCGCTACATCATGGTCGACGAGTTCCAGGACACGAACCGTGCCCAGCTCGAGGTGCTCAAACACCTCGGGGAAGCTCACGGAAACGTCTGTGCGGTGGGCGACGACGACCAGTGCATCTACTCGTGGCGTGGCGCCGAGGTGCGCAACATTCTCGAGTACGAGCGCTTCTTCCCCGGCGGCAAAGAGGTGCGGCTCGAGCAGAACTATCGCTCCACCGGCGTGATCCTCGACGGCGCCAACGCGGTGATCGAGAAGAACCCGCTCCGCCGCCCCAAGCGCATGTGGACGGACCTGAAGGGCGGGCCGAAGCTCAAGCTCGTCTCGGCGCCGAGCGAAGAAGAAGAGGCCCGCTACGTGGGCCGCGAGATCAAAGACGCCATCGCCGCCGGCTTTCCCGCCGACGAGATCGCCGTGCTCTACCGAACCAACGGCCAGGCGCGCCCCGTCGAGGAGTCGCTGCGCGAGAAGGACATTCGCTACGAAGTCATCGGGGGCACCGAGTTCTTCGATCGCCGCGAGGTGCGAGACGTCATCGCGTATTTCAAGCTCATCGCGAACCCGAAGGACGAGTCGTCGCTGCTGCGCATCATCAACGTGCCCGCCCGCGGCATCGGCGACGTCACCATGGAGCGCATCACGGCCTGGGCGGTGAAGAACGAGGTGCCGTTGTGGAAGGCGCTCGAGCAGGCAGCCGAGATTCCCGAGGTGCCGCAAGGGGCGCCCGAGAAGGTGGCCGAGTTCATCGCGCTCGTGGAGCGCTACCGCCGCGCGTTCAACAAGGGCAACCTCGCGCACGTCACGCGCGAGCTGCTCGCCGAGATCGACTTCGTGGGCGCTGCGAGACAACACGCGCCCTCGGCGGCGTCGGCTGATCGCAAAGCGAAGGCGGTCGCGCAGGTCATCGACTCCCTCGAAGCGTACGAGAAGCGCGAAGGCCCCAAGGCCAGCCTGCTCACCTACCTGAACCGGCTCGCGCTCGACACGAAAGACGACGAAGACGAAGCCCAGCACCAGATGGGCCGCGTGACGTTGATGACGCTTCACGGCGCGAAGGGCCTCGAGTGGCGGCTGGTGTTCCTGATGGGGCTCGAAGAAGACCTGCTCCCGCACTCGGGCATGCAGGGCGAGTTGCCCAACCCCGAAGAGGAGCGCCGCCTCTGCTACGTCGGCATGACCCGCGCGCGCGAGCGGCTGGTGATGACCCGCGCCACCGTTCGCATCAAGCGTGGGCGCGATGTGCCCCGAACCCCGAGCCGGTTCCTTCAGGACATTCCCGAAGATCTGTGTGAAATCATCGACCTGGAGGCGGTGCCTGAAGGGCCTCCGACCGACAAGGAGCAGAACTTCTTCGCGTCGCTGCGAGAACGACTCAAGGGCGCGCCGCCGGCCCCTGCACCGCGAACGCCAGATCCACGGAACGGGTCTTGACACCCCCTGTCGGCACAGGTAGCAGGGCCGCCCTTTCCAGCCTTGCGCGTGATCCGCGTGGGGCCACACCAGCAAGGTTCAACATGCCGCACCAGAGGACGTACAGCGCGAAGGCGAAGGACATCAAGCGCGAGTGGCACCTCGTCGACGTCGACGGGAAGATTCTCGGCCGCGCCGCGACGCAGATCGCGACCCTTCTCAAGGGCAAGCACAAGGCGATGTACACGCCGTCGATCGACACGGGCGATCACGTCGTCGTCATCAACGCCGAGAAGGTGAAGATCTCGGGCAACAAGCCCAGCCAGAAGCTCTACCACCGTCAGCCGCGCGCTGGTTTCCCCGGCGCCCTCAAGACGACCGACTACCAGACGCTGCAGAAGCGCCACCCCGAAGACATCATCCTCAACGCCGTCAAGCGCATGCTGCCCCGCAACGCGCTGGGCCGGCAGATGATGACGAAGCTCAAGGTCTACGCTGGCGACAAGCACCCGCACGTGGCCCAGAAGCCTGCCGCTCGCGCGGTCAAGGCCTGAACCAATTTCACTTTAGGGAACGGAAGAGAACACCATGGCGAAGTCAGGCACTGACGGTTTCTACGCTACCGGCCGCCGCAAGGAAGCCACTGCCCGCGTTTGGGTGAAGGCTGGCACGGGTTCGGTCATCATCAATGGCCGTCCGATGAACGAGTACTTTGGCCGTGAGACGTCGATCATGGTCATCAACCAGCCCCTCCAGGTGCTGGAGCAGCTCGGCAAGATCGACATGACGGTGAACGTGCGCGGCGGCGGCCTCTCGGGCCAGGCCGGTGCGATTCGTCACGGTCTCTCGCGCGCGCTCACCCGCATGAACCCCGATCACCGCAGCCCGCTGAAGAAGGCCGGCTTCCTCACCCGCGATGCTCGCGCGGTCGAGCGTAAGAAGTCGGGTCAGCCCGGCGCCCGCAAGCGCTTCCAGTTCAGCAAGCGCTAACGCGTCGTCTCAGGCGTCTGCCTGTCGAAACGTCGTGGGTCTCCGTCACACACGGAGGCTCGCGACGTTTTCGTTTTTTCACACGTCCGCTGCTGCTGGATTCGTGGGAGCGGCTGACGTGAGTCCAGTGTTAGGCTTCGACTGCACATGGAACTCAACGAGATTCTGCAGATCGCCCTTCGCGGCGGAGCGTCGGACATTCACCTGAAGGCCGGCCTCCCTCCGATGTTCCGTGTCGACGGTTCGCTGGTGCCCCTCAAAGACGGCAAGCGGCTGCCTCCCGAAGAGGTGGCGCGCATGGCCTTCGGCATCATGAACGAGTTCCAGAAGGAGAAGTTCAAGACCTCGAACGAGGTCGACCTCGCGTACGGCGTGCCCGGTCTCGGCCGCTTCCGCGTCAACGTGTTCCAGCAGCGCGGCACCATCGGCGCGGTGTTGCGAGTCATTCCTTTCAAGATTCAGTCGATCAAGGAGCTCACGCTCCCCACGGTGCTCGAGAAGATCTCACTCGACGAGCGTGGCCTCATTCTCGTCACCGGCACCACCGGCTCGGGCAAGTCGACCACCCTCGCGGCGATGATCGATCACATCAACTCGATGGAGACGAACCACATCATCACCGTCGAAGACCCGATCGAATTCCTCATTCGCGACAAGCGCTCGATCGTGAACCAGCGCGAGATCGGCGTCGACACGCTCTCGTTCCACCAGGCGCTCAAGAGCGCCCTCCGCCAGGACCCAGACGTCATTCTCGTCGGCGAAATGCGAGACATGGAGACCATCGAGACCGCGCTGCTGGCGGCCGAGACGGGCCACCTCGTCATGTCGACGCTCCACACGCTCGACGCGACCGAGACGATCAACCGAATCATCTCGGCCTTCCCGCCCCACCAGCAGAAGCAGGTGCGCATTCAGCTCGGTAGCGTGCTCCGCGCCGTCGTCTCGCAGCGACTCGTGCCCCGTGCCGATGGCAAGGGCCGCGTCGCCGCCGTCGAGATCATGAAGACGACGGCTCGCATCAAGGAGCTCATCGAGGACAAAGACCGCACGAAGGAGATCGCCGACGCCATCGCCCAGGGCAACGTCGCCTACGGCATGCAGACGTTCGATCAGTCGCTCATGCAGCTCGTGCGGCAGGGCCTCATCACGTACTAGGAGGCGCTGCGGCAGGCGTCGAACCCCGACGACTTCGCGCTGCGCTACCAGGGCGTCAGCTCGACGGCCGACTCGAAGTGGGACGGCTTCGATCAGAAGCAGGGCGAAGATCGCGCGGTGCCCGGCTCGATGGCGTACGTGCAGCAGATGAACGCCAAGGCGCCGGCCGCTCCTGCGCCTGGTGCTGCGCCCACCGGAGCGTCACGCACGAACCTGCAGCCCGTCGGTGGCGCACCCGTCACGACGCCTGCGGCGCCCCAGCAGGCCGTTCGCCCCGCAGCAGCACCTCCGGCACCAGCCCCTGCTCCTGCTGCGCCCAAGCCCGCCACGGACGACGATTTTCAGATCGAGCGTTTCTGAGGTTTGCGGCACGACCGCTCGAATGGCGCGGCGCTGGACGAGCGCTGCAGTGTCCAGTCATCAGGGCTCGGACCACGCTTCGAACGCGGTCGTACCGAACTCGAGGCCCGAGCGAAGGTGCGCCAGGTACTTCGCGTCCGTCACCTGCACTTCGAGATCGAAGTGGTGCAGGCGTTCCCATGCGGCCTTCATGAACGCCCACCCGCCCTCCGCCTCGAGCGGCTCGATTTCACGTCTTCGCGCACTCAACGCGTCGTCTCCGAGCGTGTTGAAGCGCCCCAACAGCTTCGTCTTCGCCACGACCTGAGGCACCACTTTCGCGTGCCACGCGCTGTCCCACGGCTCGGGGTTGGGGAACTCCTCCAACAGCGGCGCACTCGCTGACTCCACCGCATCGGCGATCGCCTTCAGCCTCGTCGCCTCGTCTGCCGGCGTGTCCTTCGGCAGGTAGCGTGAGTCACTCGCGCGGCCCTTTGCGTCGATGAGGAGCGACAGCCCGAACGATCGCCCGGTGAAGCAGTCGTCGTACCCTCCGGCAAAGCCCGTGAGGCAGTGGAAGACGACCGTGGTGCCCTCGACCCGCCCGATGCGTACGTAGAAGCAGTCGCTCGACATGAAGCCTCCTGAAGTCAGTGAGACGCGCGACGGCGCGCTGCTTCGAGGACGACCGCGAGCAGCATCGTTTTGCGTGTCGCTCCACGGCCTTCGACCAGCGGACGAAGCGCCGACGAGAGATCGTGCGCTTCCTGGGTGCTCAGCCCGCGCTTCTTCGAGCCGCGGCCCTCGTGCGAGACGATGAGCGAGAGTTCTCCCGTCACTGCGTCGAGCACGACGTCGACCGACTCGGTGTCGGTCTTTCCCGCCACGAGAATCACCCGGCCGAGATCGCTCACCGAGCGCAGCACGAAGGCATCGAGGCGAGTCGGGAAGATGGCTTCGTTGAGCCCCACGAGCACGCGGCCTGCTTCTCCGTCGTCCCAGGGCACGGTCTGTTGGTAGCGACGGAGGGCCGACGCGAGATCCTTCAGGTCGGTGCGTGACAGCTCGCGAACGTCGTCGTCTTCGATCAGCTGGAACTCGCCGCTGCCTTCCACGTAGCGAACGTCGACTTCTTTGCTGCCGACGATCGCGCTCACCAGGTGCTCACCGCTGAAGGTGCCGCGCTCGTCTTGAACGGGCAACACGCTGGCGATGCGGGCCTCGTTGAAGGTGCGGCGCTTCTTCGGAAATCGCAGCTCGTCTGAGTCGGAGTGCATGAGGAAGTCGTTCTGAGGTGCCCAGATGATCGGCTTTGCTTCACACCAGTCGCGTCATTGGGTGGACACCTCGCGCCAACCACACGTGAAAACCATCACTTGCCGAAGGTTGTGAGCCCTCCGACGCGTTGCGGAACCCACTTTTCGAGCCGGTGTCAGAACCGTCACTGCAGCGGCGGCCGGCCGTTGCGCGTTCAACCCCACGTCGAAGGAGTGTCCGCCCATGCCCGAGGCCAGCCCCCGTCCGTCTTCTGATGCCCTGCCTGCGAAGGTGTCGATCGCCTGGGGCTCGACGCTGCTTGATGTTCGTCATCTCACGCCGGGCTCCCGGTGGCAGCTGAACGACCTGCGCGTCGAAGCGACCGTCGACGGCACCCGCGTGATGGCTGGCGACGAGGTGCTGCTCGCTGCGGGCGTCGGTGAGCGCGTCTCGAAGTCGCTGGGCGGGCTCGACGTCACCATCGAGCCTCCGTTCGCGATCGACCGGGTGAAGAGCGACGGCTCGGAGCTCGACGTGCGGTTCTTCAAGATCACGGCGATCTGCCTGATGGTCTTCTTCGCGATCGTCGCCTCGTTCATTCTCACGCCCACGGACGGCATGGTCGACGGAGACATCTTCGGCGGGCCGCCCGTGAAGCTCACCGTCGCGCTGCCGCCCGAGAAGACGATCATCAAGAAGAAGCCCGAGTTCGACAAGAAGCCCGAGCCGCAGCAGAACGCCCAGCCGACGCTGCTGCAGCCGAAGACGCCGGTCGACAAGACCCAGAAGCGGAGCGCCGATCAGAAGAAGGTGAACAACCTGATGGCGAGCCTCTTCGGTGGTGGCTTCGGTCGGGTGTTGGGCACGGGCTCGAACAACGCCATCGACTCGGCCCTCAACAACCTGGGCAACGGCAGCTCGGCGAGCGCAGACGGCCTGGCAGGAATGGATGCGCGCGGTGGTGGGCCCGGTGGTCCTCCTGGTGGCGGGTTGAGCATCGGAAGCATCGGCGGCCCGGGTCGTCCCAACGGCTCACCGACGGGCTTCGGGCTGAACTCGAACAAGAAGCAGACGTTCTCACCAGGTGATGGGCCCCGTGAGGTCATCGGCAACGGGCTCGACAAAGACGTCGTGATGTCCGTGATTCGCCGGCATCAGAGCGAGATCAAGTTCTGCTACGAGAAGGAGCTGCAGCAGAACGCGAAGCTGGCCGGCAAGATCGCCATCACGTGGACGATCGACGCCAGCGGCGCGATCTCCGATGCGCAGGTCGCCGAGTCGGGCGTCGACAACACCAACGTCGAGGCCTGCATGCTCGAGCGCATTCGCCGCTGGAAGTTCCCCGAGCCGAAGGGGGGCGGCGTGGTGGTGATCACGTTCCCGTGGGTGTTCCACGCCGCCGGCTCCGAGGAGTGACTCACTCCTCTTCGTCGTCTTCGTCGCCCCAGCCCTCGTCCTCTTCCTCTTCGGCTCGTTCGGGGGCGCTCGCAGCGGCCTTCGCGATGTCGGTGAGACGGGCGAGGCGGGCCGGCCCGAGCAGCTGCTTCGAGGCGAGGAAACCGAGAAAGGCAACCAGCGCAGCGCCGGCCTTCTCGAGCTCGTTGCTGGCCACCGAGCGGCTCAGTGCATCGATCGCGTCGTCGACGTGTTCGGCGGCGATGGGCTGAGGGCCGTCGCTCCACGATGACTCGAGCAGGGCTTCGGCCACGGCGACGCGGAGCGGCCGCTCATTCGAGTCGACCTGCTTCACGAACTCATCGACCCACGCCTCGACGGCGTCGGTGTCGACCTTCGCGAGCGCGACGAGCGAATCGAGCGTCTCCGAGAGGAACGCGGTGTCGAAGTCATCGGGGTCGTCGGGCCACGCGAAGCCCTCGTCGAGCACCGACTGCTGCACCAGCGAGAGCCCCTCGAGCTCGGTGCCGCCCGACGCCACCACGGCCTCGATCGCCTTGCGGACTCTGGGGCCGAGCGTGGGGTCAGCTGCGATGCGCGCGGCGGCGGCTTTCGTCGAAGCGATGATCAGCCGCTGCTGCAGATCGTTCGAGACGATCTCCTTGCCCTTCGAGGCGAGCACCTGCTGCTTGAGTTTTCCTTCGGCTTCGATGGCCTCGACGAGCGCACGGGCGTCGTCATCGGCAGGAGGGCGTTCGAGGGCCTCGATCACCTTGGTCACGTCGAGGAAGCGGCTCATGAGCGGGTGCATGCGGCGCTGTATGTCGCGGGCCGCGCTCGTGGTCCACCGTCAACGGGAGGTGAGCGCTCGAGGGCTGCGACGTATGCTCGGGGCCGTGCGCTGGTCGCTGCTCCATGCCGTCGTTTCGCTCCGTGGCCTCAGATGACTCCCGCGCTCGAACACGCGAAGAAGCTGCTGGCTGCGCGCGAACGAACCGAGGCTCAGCTCCGTGCCGCGCTCGAACGGAAGCGGTACGACGCCGATGAGATCGACCGGGCCATCGAGCGGCTCAAGGCGCTCCGGTTTCTCGACGATCGGCGCGCGGCAGAGGCTCATGCGCGGGTCGCGCTGACCGCGAAGCAGTCACGCGCGGCGGTGACGCGAAAGCTCGCCTCGATGGGGGTCGCAGAGGCCGAGGCCGAGGCTGCGGTGGAGCGGGTTGGCGACGAGGTGGGGCACCGCGACGAGTCGGCCGCGCGGGCGCTGCTCACGAAGCGGCGCTTGTCGGGAGTGAAGGCGGCGCGGTTTCTCGCGGGCCGCGGCTTCGACGAGGAGCTGATTCTGAAGCTGATTCCCGAGGTCGCGGGAGACTGAAGGCGCCTCGTCGTTCTCGCCCGACGCTCGATCGCATGAGCACACGTCTGGCCAGTGCCCAACCGTCGAGGGTGCTCGAAGGTCGACGTCGCTGTTCGCGGCCGAGTTCAGCGCCACGAACTCAGGCCGCAGCGGCCGCCATCTGCCGCGCCAGCACTTCGAGATCCTTGTCCACGTTCGGCATCTCGGTGAGCACGTGCTCGGGGTCGAACTGGAACTCGGCCTGCGCGAGGCCGAGCAGCGCGGTGATGGCCGGCTCGCCCTTCTTGTCGGCGAACGCAGCATGCATCACGCGCCCACGCTCGAGCTGGAGCAGCCCTTCCTGCGGACCGTTGCGAATCTGCAGCTTCCCCGACTTGCGGCCCGAGCCGAGAATGCGCACGAGATCGGCCGGCGCGAGCTCGTCGAAGCTGCCGCGCACCACGTGGCCCGGGCCGCCGTTCTCGACGCGATCGGCATAGGCGCCACGAATCACCACGGCGGCGTCGTCGGGGTTTCCGTTGTTGGGCACGAAGCCCGTCACACCGGCCTGGAGCAATCGATCCTTCGTCGCGGCGTCGGTCGGCTCGCCCAGCACCAGCACGGGCAACGAGGCGCTCTCGGGCCGCGCGCGCACGAACTGGGTCAACGCGACGAGATCGCCCACGCCGTAGCCCAGCCCCACCGTCACCGTGTCAGCCTCGTTGGCGAGCACCGCGTCGATGACGCCGTCGAGCTTGAGCACCGACTGCACCACCAGGCCCATCTTCGACACCGCGTCCATCAGATCGGTGCGGGTCGCCTCGTCAGGATCGGCGATGTAGATCTGCCGGCCATCGGTCTCGACGCGCTGCTTGAGCAGATCTCCGCTCTGCAGGGTGATGAGGGCGTCGACGACGACCGGGTCGAAGAGAATGCCGCCCTGCGCGTGCAGGGTATCGAGGGCTTCCTGCTTCGGCAGGATTCGGCCCATCGGGTTGAAGGGGTTGCGCGTGTAGTCGAGGAACGCGTCGACGGCCGCGATGATGCGCGCCCCCGCGGGAATGTCCTCACCCTTCACGCCCTGCGGCAGCCCCGAGCCGTCGAACGCCTCGTACAGGTGCGCGAGCAACGAGTTCACCTGCGCGGGCAGATGCACCGTCTCGAAGAGCTTGATGGGTGCACGCACGTAGCGCTTGGCGTCGCCCTTCATGTCGGGGTTGGCGGCGAGCAGGGGCAGGGTGAAGTGACGATCGGGTTTCTTGCCGAGATCGTGCAGGTACGCCGCGATCTGCGTGTTGGCCACGTCACGTGGAGGCACGCCGATGCGCCGGGCGATGAGCGCCGACTGACGCGCCACCTGCGCCGAGTGGCTGCGGAAGTCCTTCCGCGGCATCTCGAGCAGCGAGACCATGATGTTGAGCGTCTCGAGGAAGTCGTTCTCGCCCACGCTGCCGCGCACGGCGCCGAGCGCTTCACGCAGCTGGGTCGGGTTGATGCGGCTCGACGAACGCCCGCTCCCGCTGATGCTGGTGCGCGACGACGGGTCGGGCATCGCGGTGATGCGTGAGGGCTCGTTCGGGTCGCGGAAGCTGCCGCTGGGGTTGCTGGGCCGGGGCACGGCCTGCATGCCGCCCGCTTCGAGCGCCGCAAAGGCCGTCGGGTCGCCGTAGTAGTGCTTCTTGATGGCCGCCTGAATGGCGTTGCGAACGCCGATGAACGGAAACACCTCGTTCATCTCGGTCACGAGCGCGATCTCGCGAACGAGATCGGTCTTCTGCGGCTCGGCCATCACGATCGACAGAATCTTCCGCTCGGCGTCGTAGGCGATGGGCAGGAAGCACTGGGCCTCGGCCATGCGCACGGGCACCTTGTCGAGCACCTCGGGCGGAATGGTGGCCTTGGCGAGCTTGTCGGCCGAGACGTAGCGGGTCTTGAACTCGGTCGCGAGGAAGCGGAGCAACGCCGTTTCCTGCACGAGCCCCAGCTCGACGAGACAGTCGCCGAGCCGGTGTCCGGTGATCTTCTGATGCTGCAGGGCCTGATCGATGTGCTCGGCCGATGCCAGGCCTGCTTCGATCAGCCGCTCTCCGAGCCGCTTCGCCATGGGAACGTCCGAAAGCCTACGTCGTCACGACCCGCTGGGGGAGTTCTCGCCCTCGCCGACGAGCGCCTTGAACGGCTTGAACGCGAGCCCTTCGGGCAGGGCCCCGTCACGTTTGGGTGCTTCAGGCTTGTGGCTCTCGGCCTTCGGGGCGTCGTGCCGCTCAGGGCGGGGCGCGCGGGGCTTCTTCTCGACCCTCGGGCCGCTCGTGGTGGCGGGCAGCGGCTGACCCGACAGGCGCGCGACGACGCGGTCTTCGATCTGCTTCTCGAGCTGCGTCAGCAGGGCGTCGAGGCCGAGCGCGATGGTGGGGTTGTCGAGGAGCTTGAGCAGGCGCTGGCGCGCGGCCTTGTGGGAGTGCTCACCGCCTGCCTCCTCGGCCCGCTCGCGCTCACGAGGCTTCTTCTCTTCTTTGGGCTCGTGGGCCGGCGCAGGGGGCGCGGTGAACTCGAACTCCTTTGGGTCGATGGGCTCGGGGTCGAGGCGCTCGAGGCGATCGATCACGATCTGCAGCTTGCCGTGGAACTGGCCCACGCGGCCCTTGAGGAGCAGGTAGTCGCCCAGCGCGAACGCGCCATCGGCGGCGTCGGCGTTCTCGAACACGCGGCCGTCGACCTCACCGGTGCGGTCGGTCAGCGTCAGCGCCAGGTACGGCTTGCCGGCGCGGCTGGCCGCCTTCTCCTTTCGGGTCGCCCTGAAGACCGTGTGCACGGTCTCTCCGTTCTTCAGGTCCTTCGCGTAGATCTTCCGGATCTGCTCGTCTGCTGGTGAATTCGCGGTCTCGGTTTCGGTCTGGCTCACGGCGTGGGACACTAACCACACCTCGAGCCGCTTTCGACCCTGATCAGGACGACCTCATGACTTCTCTGCTTCTGGTGCCTTTGTTGATCCTCGGTGTTGACGAGCCCCGCTGGGAGATCGCCGCCGATTCCGATGGTGTGAAGGTGTACGGGCGCAAACGTGGTGACAGCGACGTGCGCGAGATGAAGGCCATCGGCCTGATCAACGCTCCGCCCGCTGACGTGTGGAAGGCCGTGCGCGACTACGACAACTACCCGAAGACCATGCCGTACGTCGAAGACGGCAAGGTGCTCTCGCGCGAAGGTGGAGACAAGGTCACGGTTCTCTACTCGAAGCTGAACACGCCCCTCGTCGATCGCCGCGACTACATCATTCGGCTCGTCGACGAGTCGAACTGGCAGGAGGGCAAGGGGTTCATGAAGGTCACCTGGACAGTGGTGAACGACATGGACGACGAGGTGCCCGTGCTCAAAGACGTCGTGCGCGTGCGCATCAACGAGGGCTACTGGCTGCTCGAGCCGCGTGAAGAGGGCAAGAAGACGTTCGCGACCTACTACGTCTACACGAGCCCCGGCGGCTCGCTGCCCAACTTCATCATCAACAAGGCGAACACCATCGCGGTGCCGAGCGTGTTCGAGGCCATCAAGAAGACGGTGATGAAGAAGTGATCGGCTTCCTGCTCCAGCTCGCCATGACAGTTGCTCCAGCCACGCCGGTCGATCGCACCATCAGCACCTCGGGAGACGCCGAGGTGAAGGTCGCTCCCGATCAGGTGCAGGTGATGCTCTCGGTCGTCACGGCCGACAAGACGGTCGCGAAGTCGAAGGCCGCCAACGACGACCGGGTCGCGAAGACGTTGGCCGTGCTGCAGAAGAGCGGCATTGCGCCGAAAGATCTGCAGACCGATCAGCTCTCCATCGAGCCCGTCAACGACTCCAACGGTTACTCGTACTCGAAGACGAAGGAGCCTGACGGCTACCAGACGCGCCGCTCGATCACGGTGCTGCTGCGCGACGTGACGAAGTTCGAGGCGCTGCTGACGGCGGTGCTCGAGTCGGGCACGAACCACGTCGACGGCATCTCGTTTCAGACGAGCGAGCTGCGCAAACACCGTGACGCCGCGCGCTCGATGGCGCTGAAGGCCGCGAAGGAGAAGGCCGAGGCGATGGCGAAGGAGTACGGCCTCAAGGTCGGCAAGGCGCGCAGCATCAGCGAGGGCTCCTCTTCGTTCGGCAGCCCGTACCTGCGCGGCGGCCTCGCCCAGAACATGGTGCAGAACGTCGGTGGTGGCGGTGAAGCGAGCGACACCTTCGCCGCGGGCATGATCTCGGTGCGTGCGACGGTGAACGTCTCGTTCGATCTCGAGTGATCAGCGCTTGGGCGTGTTGATCGGGTGATGCGGGTCGCGGCGCTTCTGGGCGTCGGTGGTCACCTTGAACATCAGCATGGTGACGATGACGGCGACGACGAGCGCGATGACGTACTGCTTCTCGTTGAAGAGCAGCAGCGAGATCGTTCCTCCCGCGACGCCGATGAGCGTCCACAAGAACCACGCGCCGCCCCAGACGTTGTCGCCATGCCGCCGCGCGCGCGCGAGCAGGGGAATGGTGTCGGCCCGCCGCCACAGCGTCTTGCCCTCTTCGAGCACCTCGTCGGACGGCTCCACGAGGCCCATGAGCCAGGCCTGCTCGAGCTGGCCGAAGCTCTGAAAGTCGATCTCACCCTCGGAGTTGCGCACGCGGTACTTCATGAGAGCTCCTCACAGATCTGCTCGGCGACCCGCAGGCCGTCGATGCCCGAAGACACGATACCTCCAGCGTACCCGCAGCCTTCACCCGCCGGGTACAGCCCCTTCACTGACACCGACTGGAGCGCTTCGTTCCGCGTCACGCGCACCGGCGACGAGGTGCGGGCTTCGATGCCGATCAGCAGGGCCTCGTCCGTGATGAACCCGCGCATCGAGCGATCGAACGCCTTGATGGCCTGCTTGAGCGAGTCGGTGAGCGCTTTGGGGAACAGCCGGTTCAAGTCGGCGTGGGCGAGGCCGGGGCGATAGGTGGTGCCCTCGGGCTTCTTGTTCAGCCGACCGGCGAGGTAGTCGGGAATGCTCTGCGCGGGCGCGAAGAACTTTCCTCCGCCCAGCTCGTACGCGGCCTTCTCCCACTTGCGCTGAAACGCGAGCCCGGCCAGCGGGCCCGTGAAGCCGTCACGCGCGAAGTCTTCGACCGAGACGCTCACCACGATGCCGGCGTTCGCGTACTTCGAGTTGCGGCGCGAGTTCGACATGCCGTTGGTGCACTGAAAGCCGTCTTCGGTCGGCGTGGGCACCACGATGCCGCCCGGGCACATGCAGAACGAATAGACGCCGCGCACTTCGCCATCGACCGACAGGTTCTCGGCCAGCTTGTAGTCGGCGGGAGGCAGGCGCGCGTCGTCGGCCACCTTGTCGCCGTACTGGAGCTCGTTGATGAGCAGCTGCGGGTGCTCGGCGCGGAACCCGATGGCGAAGGGTTTGGCCTCGACGAAGACGTGGCCATCGGTCGCGAAGCGCTCGTAGAGCTCCCGCGCCGAGTTGCCCGGAGCGAGGATCACGCGGTCGGTGTCGATGGTGCTGCCGTCGTTCAGCTTCACGCCGACGACGAGACCGTTCTTCACGATCACGTCTTCGACGCGCGTCTCGAAGCGCACCTCGACGCCCATGGCGATCAGCTCGTGGCGCATCTTCTCGACGGCAAACGGCAGCAGATCGGAGCCGATGTGCGGCTTGCCCTGCACGAGAATGCGATCAGGCGCTCC
>JAACJQ010000091.1 GCA_016879935.1 Archangiaceae bacterium
AGCCAACGTCGCCGTGGCTTCGGGTCCAGCCGTCATTCAGGAGCCACCGCTCCTCAGGCTCGGTTGGGGCTTCGTCTCACGGCTTGCCGGTTCGACTCCGCCGTCGCCTGCCGGACCGTTCACCGCGTCGGAGAGTCGACGACTGACGCGCCTCCAACGAGCGCGCCGATGGAAAGCGATGACCAGCAGCAGGTTGCGCTGAGGGCGCGCCATGAGCTCACTCGACGGCGACCTTGATGGCGCCCGAGGCGACCGCCGAGACCATGCCCGCGAAGAAGGCGCCGTTGAGCTCGTAGCTCTCACCCGCCGTCACCAGCCCGGCCGCTTCGAGCGCGGCGATGGCGTCTTCGGGCACTTCGCCTTCACCGCCGACGGCCAGCAGCTCGCACAACGTCTTCTCGGCCGGCGTCATCGCCGTCACCAGCGTGCGCAGCGCGTTGTCGACGAGCGCCCGGCCTTCGTCGCTCTCGGCCAGCTCGTCGAGGTTCACCAGCGCGTCGATGGCGTCGGGCCCAATCTCGCCCGTGAAGCCCTTCGGCAGCTTCGAGGCCGCGAGGAAGCAGAACGAGAGCAGCTCCCAGGGGCGGTTGCCTGAAATCTCGGCCAGCGCGCCGAGCGCCTCGTTCGAGAAGGTGACGCCAGCAGCGAGCCCCGGCCCGTTCACCAGCGCCACCAGCTCGTCGTCAGAGATGGGCGGCACGAAGGCCGACGCCATGCCCGGCCGTTGAATGAGCGCGGTCTCGAACAGCGCGTCGACGTCGCGGTGACGGTGCACCACCATCGCCACGCGCACGTTCTTCGGCGTCGAGAGCAGCGCGTCGAGCAGCGTCACCATCTTCTCGGCGCCCAGCGCGTGCAGCGAGAGCAGCTCGTCGAGCCCCACGAAGATGGGCGCGGCCAGCTCTCCCAGCACCGCGAGCGGCGCCTTCGGGTCGGCCTTCAGCTCGGTCGCGCCGACGCGGCCGAGAAACTCGGTCACCTTCTTCGTCAGCCGCTCGAGCACCGCCTCGGCCGACTGCGGCAGCCCGTCGTCGCGCTCGGGGTCGCGCAGGTCGAAGAACAGCGCTGCGCCGCCGCTGCGCTCGCATGCACGCTGCAGCACCGCCTTCAGCATCGTCGTCTTCCCGATGCGCCAGAACCCGCGAATGCAGACGTGATTGCCGGCGGTCAGCTGCGCGGCGAGCTCGTCATCGAGATCCTTCCGGGCGCGAAGCTCGGCGGTTGGCCCGTCGTAGATGAGGTCGAGGTAAGAATCGGCCAATGGGTGCAGCTCGGACATGACGATCTCCATAGACCATTCTCACTGCAAGTCGAGCCGCACTCTGGGTGCGCGCGTCTTCATGCGCATCACGCCTTCGAAGAGGTGGCGCTCGGTGTAGTGGGTGCGGTGGCTCGCGCGCTCTTTGGGCAGCCAGCTCTGCGGCTTCTCGAGCCACTGCAGCACCCGCACCTCGCCGTCGTACGAGAAGCCCTCGACCACCTCGGGAGGTATTCGTTTCCAGTACCGGCGCTCGATGGGCCTGAACTCGGCCTCGAACTCTTCGCCCGCTTCGGCGTGCCGGCGCGTGACGTCGAGGGTGCCATCGAACGCCGGAGCGATGTGAAAGAGCTCGTGCAGAATCGTGGCGACGCGCTGCCGCGGCGTCGACTTGCGGAAGAAGAGCGGGCGCAACGTGATGGCGTAGAGCACCCGGTGCCCGTGAAACGTCACCAGGGGCTTGCGGCGCCCCAGCCCGTCTTTGCGCTTGCCGTTGGTGAAGCAGAGCGGCTTCACCGTGCCCCGCGACGCCCGTCTGGCTTCACCCGCGACGACGAGAATCGCGTTCGGGTCGACGTGCCGGAACTCCTTCATCGTGGCCGCGACGTGGGCGAGCAGCATTCGCACGCTCTGGGTGAAGTCTGGCCGCCGTGACACGCCTGCCACCGTAGCCGACGCAAGGCTTTCAGCC
Source organism: Archangiaceae bacterium (assembly GCA_016879935.1). Classification (GTDB taxonomy): domain Bacteria; phylum Myxococcota; class Myxococcia; order Myxococcales; family Myxococcaceae; genus Xiheimicrobium. The sequence goes on from JAACJQ010000091.1 coordinate 1,950, forward strand.
CCGTGCATTCCTTTCGTTCGCTGCGGGCGGAACAGGAACGAACTCCGCGATATCCGCTGGTGCACACGATGCACTACACGGGCTGCCCTTCTCGTCGTCCTGGGGGTTCTTCCATGCGCTCCACCGTCGTGCTCGCCGCTCTCGTCGCCGTCAACGCCTTCGCCGAAGACTCGGTGTTCCCCTCGAAGCAGGAGCTGCAGATGGCCCGCATGCTCGAGCCGCAGACGGTCTCGGCCGAGGCGCGCACGTTCCTCAAGAGCAAGATGAAGGCGCACAGCAAAGACATGCGCGACCTCGTGCTCGCCGTGGCGACGCTGAAGTACGACGAGGCGAAGAAGTTCGCGCAGGGCATCTCGAACGCGCCCCGCCTCGACAAGGCCGCTGGTGCCACGGTGGCCCTGCCCGACTCGTTCTTCATTCTGCAAGACGGGCTCAAGAAGCACGCGGGTGAGGTGGTGGCGGCGTGTGAGGCAAAGAAGCCCGCCGAGCTCAACCAGGCCTTCACCTCGATGATGGGCACCTGCATGAGCTGCCACAACGCGTTCCTGGTGCCGATGCGCGGCGAGAAGCCTGCGGCCCCGGCGAAGTAGTGCTAGGCGAGCCGTGTGAAGCGGCTTCCTGCGATCACGATCTTCATCAGCGCGCTGCTCCTCTTCCTGCTGGAACTCCTGGTCGGGCGGGTGGCGCTCCCGCGGTTCGGAGGCAGCGCCAGCATCTGGACGACGTGCCTCCTGTTCTTCCAGGTGATGCTCGTCGCGGGCTACGGCTGGGCACACCTGCTGGCGACGAAGGTCGCGCCATCACGGCACGCACTCGCACAGGCGGTGCTGGGGGTCGTCACGCTGGCCTCACTCGGTTGGCAGTGGCACGCGTGGGGCAGCCCGCTCATCTCCGACACCACCAACTGGAACGGCACGCCCCTCGACGTGCTGGGGTTCCTGGTGCGCACGACGGCGCTGCCGTTTCTGCTGCTGTCGACCACGGCCTCGCTGGTGCAGTCGGCCGTCAGTGGTGAGCAGGGCACCAACGCCTTCCGGCTCTACTCGGTCTCGAACGCCGGAGCCCTCGTCGCCCTGATTCTCTACCCCGTGGCCATCGAGCCCCTCTTCGCGATGACGGTGCAGGCGAAGGCGCTGACCGTGGGCCTCGTGGTGTTCCTCGTCTGTCTCGTGCTCTCGCTGCGAGGGCGCGTGGCCAGCAGCAAGCCCACCAGCCTCGGCAGCCTTCGCGTGTCGTGGGTGCTGTTGCCGGCGCTGGGCACCGCGCTGCTCTCGGCCGCCACCAACGCCCTCTGTCAGGACCTCACGCCGACGCCGCTGCTCTGGGCGTTTCCACTCGCCGCCTACCTCGTCACCTTCATCGTCGGCTTCGGAGACGCGCGGTGGAGGCGGCCACTGCTCTCGGCCGCGCTGTTCGCGCTCGGCGTGCTCGCGCTCGTGCTCACGACGATGTTCCGGCCCGAGGTCGATCTGGCGCTCTCCATCTTCACCTTCGGGCTCGTCTTGTTCGGCGGCTGCTGGTGGTTGCACGCCGAGCTGCACGACCGCCGGCCCGAGCCCGAGGCGCTCTCGAGCTTCTACCTGCAGCTCGCCCTCGGCGGAGCGCTGGGCACCGCCGTCGTCGGCATTCTGTCGCCCATCGTCTTCGAAGACTTCTACGAGCTGCCGCTCACCGTTGGCGCGACGGCGGTGGCGATGGTGGTGGCCTGGCCGAAGGGCACGCAGTACCGCGCGTTGAGCTGGCTGGCTGCAGCCGGAGCCATTGCCACCTTCGCGTTGTGGGCCCGCGGGTACGAAGGCCAACGCGAGACCATGCGGTCGGCGTACGGCGTGATTCGGGTGCAGGAAGAGAACTCGCCGGGCACGCCGTTTCACGCGTTCGCGCTGCGCCACGGCGACACGCTGCACGGGTTTCAGCTGCGCGCCCCCGACAAGGTCGACGAACCGACCGCGTACTTCACGCGCACCAGCGGCCTGGGCGTCAGCGTCGCGGCGCTGCACCGACGGCCCGGCCCCATTCACGCGACCATTCTCGGCCTCGGCATCGGCGTGGCGGCGGCGCTCTTTCAACAGGGCGACGAGGTGGAGTTCATCGAGCTCAGCCCCGACGTCATCGAGCTGGCCAAACGCGACGACCGCTTCAGCTTCGTCTCGCGCTCGAAGGCCACCGTGCGGCTGCGTGAAGGTGAAGCGCGCGGCTCCCTCGTGAAAGACGTCGCGGCCAACGTCGCGCCGGTCGACCTGCTGGTCGTCGACGTCTTCTCGGGAGACTCGGTGCCCACGCACCTGCTCACGGTGGAAGCCATCGAGCTGTACCGCAAACGGCTGACGCCCAACGGCCTGATCGCCATGCACGTCAGCAACCGCTACCTCCAGCTCGTGCGGGTGGCGACCGGCGTGCTCGACGCGGCTGGCCTTCCCCACGTCGTGGTCGCGGGCAAACGCGGAGACTACGCCGCCTTCTCCGTCTGGGTGCTGGCCTCGGCCGACCCCGCGCTGCTCGACCAGGTGCGCGCCATCGCCGGTGAAGACGTGCGAACGAACACCCCGCCCGGCCTCGTGTGGACGGACGATCTGCAGAGCGTGGTGCCCATCTTCAGCCTGAACCCCGTGCAGTGACGCGCCTCTCGACTGCGGCGCGCAAAGGAGTAGACGCGAGGCCATGCGCCTCTTCGTGCTCTCGCTTGTTCTGGTGCTGACGGCCTGCGGGCCGGTGAAGCCCACCACCGACGGCGGCTCCGTCGACGACTCGTGCGGCATCGACTGCGTCTCGCAGAATCGGTACGGCCTCATCGCCAACCGCTGCTTCGAGTACTCCGTCAGCGACACCACCGCCGACACCCCGCCGAAGCTGGGCGCGCTGGTGAAGCCGGTCTTCACGCTCGAAGGCGGCGTCAAGGTGATGCCGGTCGAGTACCGCGAGGGCGGTCAGACGCTGATGATCGACAACTTCGCGTTCGAGAACGGCAACCTGAAGCTCATGCGGCGCGAGTTCCCGCGCCAGGGCCGCTCCATCACCTTCCGCAACGACGCGATGGTCATCTCGGGCGTCACCTGGCTGCTCGCCGACGCGGCGCCCGGCCAGAACCAGACGACCAACACCCAGGCCGACAGCGTCGACCAGGGCGGCACGCACACGACCGAGGCCGCCTCGTACCGCGTGACGGTGCAGAACCCGACGGCGAACCAGCTCAAGACGCCGCTCAACGCGTACACGACGGGCCTGCGGCTGCTCACCGTGCAGACGCCCGACCGCGGCTCCGACCCGATTCGCACCTTCGTGCCCGACGTGGGCTTCATCACGCTGTCGAGCGCCTTCAACTACGCCGGTGGCAACCCGACGCCCGTCTTCCTGCAGCGTATTCGTGACATCGGCTCGCCTGACGCAGGCAGCGAGCCCTGCTCCCTGGGGGTTCCGTGATGATTCGCACGTTGACTGTTCCGACGCTGGCCGCGGTGCTGCTGCTGGCCGGCGGCTGCAAGACGGCGCCCGAAGCGAAGCCCGAGGCGAAGCCGGCCGAGCTGCCGAAGCAGGAGCTCACCGTCACCTCACAGTCGCTCACCGACGTCGCCGTGAAGCTCTCGGGCGAGGTGCTGGCCGGTGACGAGGCGCTCACCATCACCGGCGCCGACGTCGAGTTCGTCGTCGATGGCAACGTGCTCACCACCAAGTCGCCATCACTGTCGTTGGCGGTGGCGCCCGGCCAGAGCGCGCCGTTCACCTTCGAGGAGTCGTTCACCTACGTGAAGGACGGCGAAGACCTCAAAGCGATGGATGCGCGTGGCGGCTCGTTGCTCTTCGCGCTGCGTGGCAACCTGAAGGGCACCGTTGCCCGTGAGGTGGCTGGTGCCGACGGCAAGACGTCGATGCAGAACGTTGCGGTCGAGCTGCCCTTCGCGCGCTCGCGTGAGGTGCGCACGCCGCGCCTGCCCCACCTGAAGATGGGCGAGTTCGAGGCTGGCCGGTTCTCGGAGTCTGAAGTGCAGGCCGTCTTCCACCTGCAGGTCGTCAACCCCAACCCGTTCCCCGTCGCGCTCACCGAGATCGCCTACGAGGTGTCGCTGGCCGGCAAGAAGGTCGCCGAGGGCACGCAGGGCGCGGGCATCAAGACGGCCGTCGCGGCCACCGACGTCTTCGACGTCACCGCCGTGATGAACGAAGAGACCCACGGCAAAGACGTGAAGAAGCTCATCAAGGGCCTCGTGATTCCCTACGAGATGAAGGGCGAGCTGAAGACGAAGCTGTACTCCGAGCCGCTCGACGCGAAGGGCGAGATCAAGCTCAAGGCCTCGAAGGACAAGTAAGCTCGTCGTCACGCATGCATTTTCTGGGGGCCGACCCGCAGGCGTTCCCGCCGGCCGAGAACGCCAACGAAGACGGAATCCTCGCGGTGGGAGGCGACCTCTCGCCCATGCGCCTCATCGCGGCGTACCAGCGCGGCATCTTCCCCTGGTACTCCGAAGGGCTGCCGATTCTGTGGCACTGCCCAGACCCGCGCTTCGTGCTGGTGCCCGAGCGGCTGCACGTGCCGAAGAGCCTCAAGAAACGGCAGAAGGCCGCGCCGTACCGCCTCACGCTCGACACGGCGTTCGAGCAGGTCATCGATGGCTGCGCAGGCACCAAACGCCCCGGCCAGCGCGGCACGTGAATTACCCGCGACATGCGGCGCGCGTACGTCGAGCTGCACGACCTGGGCATCGCGCACTCGTGCGAGGCCTGGCGCGGAGACGAGCTCGTCGGTGGCCTCTACGGCGTCTCGCTCGGGCGCGTCTTCTACGGGGAGTCGATGTTCGCCCGCGCCGACGACGCGTCGAAGCTGGCCTTCGTGACGCTGGTCGAGTGGCTGCGGACGTGGGGCGTCGCGCTCATCGATTGCCAGCAGGAGACCGAGCATCTCGCCCGCTTCGGCGCCGAGCCGTGGCCGCGCGCGGAGTTCCTCGAAGCCGTGGGCACGCTCTCGAAGCTGCCGACGAAGCGCGGCAAATGGCACTTCCCCGGTGACGAGCCGGCGTGAGCGCTCTCGCGCGGTGAGAAGCGGGACGGACAGCGGGACTCCAGTCTCGAGGTGAAGACGAGCGGCCGCGTGAGTGAGCGCGCTTGCGCGTTCGACCCCGCTGGCATCGTGGCTGCTCTGGCCCCCACGGCGATGACGGCGCGCGACCCGCTTCCCAGAATTCTGCCCACGCCACACGACGCGCTCTTTCGCGCAGTGTTCGAACGGGTCGAGGCCGTGCGTGGAGAGTGCCGCGCCGTACTCCCCGCTGCGGTGCTCGAGCGACTGCATCTGGGGCGGGTGACGACGGTGCCCGGCCACTTCGTCGACGCCGCGCTGCGCACGACCGAGAGCGACGCGCTGTTTCGGGTCGGCACCAGAACCCGCGAGACCTTCGTCTACGTGTTGCTCGAACATCAGAGCCGCGACGACGCGACGATGCCGCTGCGGCTCTTGCGGTACATGACCTCCATCTGGGAGCGCATGCTCGCCGAGGATGCGACGCGACCGCTGTCGCCCATCATTCCCATCGTCATCTCGAACGTGCCGGGCGGGTGGAAGGGGCCTCGGTCGTTTCGCGACCTGTTCGAAGAGACGGGGGGCTTCGACCAGTTCGTGCCGCGCTTCGACTTCATCGTCGACGACTTGTACGAGCTCGACGTCGAGGCGCTCAAACGCCGGGAGGTTTCACCCTTCGCCAGACTCGCGTTGTGGGTGATGCGCACGGCGCGCGACGAAGCTCGGCTGCTTCGCGAGAACGAGACGTTCAGGCGGGAGCTGCACGCGCTTGCGCTCGCGGCCCCTCGCGATTCAGCCCGCCTGCTGGTGTATCTTGAGTCGGTTTCTCCACAGGCATTTCAGGTCGTCGTCGACGGGTTGAACACGAGTCGGCAGGAGCACGAACGGATGATCACAGCGATGGACATTTGGCGTGCCGGTCGGCGGGAGGAGTACCTCGCGCTGATGGAAAAGGGCCTCAAGAGAGGTCTCGAAAAGGGCATCGAGAAGGGTCTCGAGAAAGGACTCCAGAGGGGCCGCAAGGAGGGGTTCAAAGAGGGACACGCTGAGGGCCTCGTCGAAGGCGAACGACAAGCGCTCTTGCGGCTCATCGAGCTTCGGTTCGGCCACATCGAACGAAGCCTCTGGGCTCGCATCACGCAGGCCGCACATGACGACCGCGAAAAGCTGATTCGGGCGCTCGCCGTCGCTGAAAAGCCCGAGCAGCTGGTGCCGGCACGCAAGCCCGCGAGGCGAAGCCGGAAACGCGCCTGAGGAGCGTCACCCCAGCGTCGCGCTCGCCCGCCGCAACGACTCGCCATCACCTGCGAGGAACACGACGTCTCCCGCCAGGAAAGGCGCCGCGGGTGAGTATGCCTGCAGCAACCCACCGTCTCTCGCGACCGCCACCACGAGCGCCCCGGTTCTTCGCCGCAGGTCGAGCTCCACCGCCGACTTCCCCACGGCGCCGCTCGTCGCCTCGACGCGCACCGACTCGACCTTCAGGCCCGCGAGCACGCTCACCTCGCCCAGCGTCGGCCGAGGGTAGGTCGGCTTCCGCTCCGAGGTGTGCGTCGCCTCTCGCGCCTCCTTCACACGCGCGTCGATGACGTTGCGCGGCTGCTGCAGAACGCGGAGCACCCGCACCAGCAGCTCGAGCCCGCCTTCGACCTCTTCGGCCACCACGTCTTGCGCGCCCTGGGCCTTCAGCGCGTCGGCCTCCTTCAGGTACCGCGCACGCATCATCACTGGCACGTGCGGCGCGACGCGCTTCACCACGTCGACGATGCGCTGCGCCGCGGGCGGGTCGTTCAGCACCAACAACACCACCTTCGCCTGCGCCAGATGCGCGTGCTCGAGCGCCTCGGGTGACGTCGCGTCGCCGTAGAACACCGGTTCTCCCCGCCCGCGCGCCGCCCGCACGGTCTCGGCGTTGAGCTCGAGCACCACGTAGCGCTGCCCGCACGTCTTGAGGGCCCGGGTGATGGTCTGACCCGCGAGGCCATAGCCGACGACGACGACGTGCTCCGACAACGTCTCGGGGTGCTCGGCGTCTTCTTCGTCGATGGAGCGCGCGCCCAGCAGCCGCTCCAGGGGCAACAGCAGCCGCTCACCGGCGCGCACGTTCGGCGCCATGCGCACCAGCAGCGGCGTGAGGAACATCGACACGATGCCCGCCGACAGAATCGGAGCCACGCCCTGGGCATCGATGACGCCCGAGCTCTGCCCCAGGCGCGCGAGCACGAAGCCGAACTCACCGAACTGTGCGAGGCCCACGCCCGCCAGCCACGCCACGCGAGACGGGAAGCGCATGACCATTGCCGCCGCCGTCGCGAGGAAGCCCTTGCCGAAGACGAAGCCGACGGTGAGCACCACCACCAGCACCGGCTGAGCGAGCACGACGTCGAGGTCGAAGAACATGCCGAGCGACACGAAGAAGACCGAGACGAACGCGTCGCGCAGCGGCATCACCTCGCTCATCGCGCGATGCCCGTACTCGGTGTCGGCGATGGCCATGCCACCGAGGAACGCCCCGAGCGCGAGGGAGAGGCCCGCGAGCCCCGTCGCCCACGCCGTGCCCATGCACAACGCGAGCACTGCGAGCAGGAACACCTCGCGGCTGCGGCTGGCGTCGACCCACGCGAGCAGCTTCGGCACCAGCACCCGCGCGAGCGCGATGGCCACCACCACGACGGCCGCGGCCTTTCCGAGCGCGATGCCGACGCTGAGCCACACGTTGCCCCCGCCCGCCGTCGCGCCGAGCAGCGGCACGACGAGCACCATCGGCACCACGCAGAGGTCCTGGAAGATGAGCGTGCCGACGATGAAGCGGCCGTGCGGCGCATCCAACTCGCGGCGCTCGGTCAACGCGCGCAGCACGATGGCCGTCGACGACAACGCGAAGACGAAGCCGAGGAACAGCGCTCGCCCCGGCGGCCAGCCCCACGCCACCGAGAGGCCCGTCACCGCGCCGATGGTGAGGCCGACCTGCAAGAGCCCTCCGGCGGCCACCTGCTTGAAGATGGCGGTGAGCCGCGCGAGCGAGAACTCGAGCCCGATGGTGAAGAGCAGCAGCACCACGCCGACCTCGGCCAGCACCTCGATGGCCTCGAGCGACTTCACCAGCCCCAGGCCCGCTGGCCCAAGCAGCGCTCCCGTCAGCAACAGCCCGGCGACCGCCGGCAACCGCAGGCGCGACAACACGAGCGTCACGGCCACGCCAAGCGCGGCGATGAGCGCCACCTCGTCGAGCAGGGGAATGTGCGGCATGCGCCGCCGTGTACGAACACCGCCGGCCCGACGCATCACCAATGCGCACGGGCCACACCCGTGAAAAGCTGCGCGCCGGAGGGGTCATGCGCATCTCGTCGTTCATCGTGCTGCTCGGGGCGGCGACTGCGTGTGAGCAGGCGGCCCCGCTTCCCGCGACACCACCGCAGGCGCCACCGCCTCCACCGCCAGTGGCTGCCGTCGTCGACGCAGGTGCCACGGTCGCTGCCGCGGTGCTCGTCGAACCAGCCGACGGAGCCCTCACGCAGGGGCTGCCCGACGACCCGACGTTCAACCCCGACGACCTGCGCGACGCCGCGCTCCAGGGCTTGCTGCTGCGAGACCCCGACCGCGCGATTCGTTCGCTCGAGCAGGCCCCCACCCCGAGCGGGTTTCAGGTGGCGGTGCTGGCCGCGCTCGCCGTGCGTCGCCACATCGAAGGGCCACCGACGCAGGTGAAAGAGACGCCGATTCCCTCCATTCCGGCGTCGGGCACGCTCGCCTCGGCAGAGGGGCCTGCGTTCGTCGGCGTGCAGCAGCTCGAGGTGCGCAGCGCGCCGGGCAAGGGAAAGGTGCTCGCCACGTTGCCCACCGGCACGCCCGTCACCATCGAGAAGCTGCTCGCCCCCAACGCCACCATCAGCGCCCAGCTCGCGACACGGGTCGACTTCGGCCCCGAAGGCGACGAGCCGACGAACGTGGTGATGACGAAGGTGACGGGCGTGGTGCCGCTCGACACCCTGGTGACGAGCCGGCCCGACGCGAAGGCGCTGGCCATCGAGGCGACCAACCAGACCGACAGCGACGAAGGAAACGACCGCGCGCTCGTGCTGTGGCACCGCGCGTTCCAGCTCGGGCCCACCGAGGCGCTGAGGGCCGAGATGCTCAAGGCGGCGTGGAAGGCGCGCCGGCCTTCGTGGGTCGCGTCGACGGCGCTCGAGCCCATCTGGGCGGCTCCCAAATCGCTGCGCGTCGCGTGGGCATGCAAAGGCTCGCTCGCGAAGGCGAAGTGGGTCGCGCCTTCGGCCAAACCGCCCGCCGACGTGTGCCTCACCGGCGTCGACCTTCGCGCGGCCTGTGGCGGCGACGTGCCGCCTGCCATCACCAAGCGGCGCGAGCTGCTCGCCGGGCTGTCGCTCTCCGAGCCCGCTCCGGTGGCCGAGGTCGTCATCGACGGGGCTCGCGCGAGAAGGCTCTGGGCGGTGTCGTTGCCCATCAAGCCCACCAACGAGTGCGACCTCGAGGTCGAGGAGCACAAGCTCGACATTTTCGGAGCGGTCGTTCGTCGACTGCCGCTGCCCCTCGGCACCACGTCGATGGTCGTCTCGTACCCGGTCGTGGGGTGGCACGGCGTCGAGCACGCCGTCGTCGGCGCGCAGAGCGAGACCAAGGCGCGCGACTGGCTGCGCTCGCGAAGCCGCAGCAAGTGGACGTACGACGCCAGGGGAGAGCCGGCGCCATCGTTGAGCGTGGGAGACACCAGCTTCCGCCTCGAGCGTGACGTCGCCAGCGCTTCCGTCGGGCGCCTGCCGCTGATGAACTGCGACGTCTGTGGTGGTGGCGAGTTCAGGTAGTCGGCAAGGAGACGAACCGTGGCTCAATGGCAAGTGGCGTACGACGGCGACGTGGCCATCGTGTCGATGGACGACGGCAAGGCCAACGCGGTGCTCGCGCCCGAGTTCGCGAGCCTCGAGGCCGCGCTCGACGAGGTCGTCGCCTCGCGCGCGCTCTCGGCGGTGCTCACCGGCCGGCCCGGTTACCTGAGCGCCGGTCTCAACCTCAAGCAGCTGCCAGCCCTGTCGATGGAAGAGAAGAAGGACGTCGTGCGGGCCATGGGCAGCGCGGTGCTCAAGCTCTTCCTGTTGCCCAAGCCCGTCGTCTGCGCCGTCTCGGGTCACGCGCTCGGCGCCGGAGCCATGTTCGCCCTCGCGTGCGACCTGCGTGTCTTCGCCGAAGGCCCGTTTCGGTTCGGGCTCAACGAGGTACCGGCCGGGCTGTTCGTGCCGTCGTTCGCCGTCGAGCTGGCCCGCGCCGTCGTCTCGGCCTCACGCCTCACCGAGCTCGTCGTGCACGGCCGCGTGCTCACGCCCCACGAAGCGCTGAGCATGCACGTCGCCGAGACGCTGCACGCGCCGGAGTCGTTGATGGCCGCGGCGCTGATGCACGCCAGACACCTCGCCTCCTTCTCGGGCGCCGGCTACGCGCTCACCAAACGCCTCGTGCGCGGCGCCGGAGCCGACACCGCCCGCGCCTCACTGCCCGGCGAGCTCGACGAGCTGGCCCGCATGATGGACGGCCGCAACCCCTGACGCTGATCACGGGCGTTCTCGACACGTCACGAGCCCGTCACGGAACTGTCACTCCAGCGCACCGGTGCCCGTGGTGAACAGCCGCGCATGGCACTCCAGGCGATGATCCGGTGGCTGCTCCCGCGCGAAGACCACTACTACGACATGCTCGAAGAGCTGGGCCGGCTCGGGTACGAGGCGGCGCAGGCGCTGGCAGCGTTCGAGACGACGCCCGCCGACAAGGTGCGCGAGTCGGTGCAGGCCATCGAGCACAAAGCCGACGACGTCGTGCGCCGCATGGAAGACGCGCTCGCCCGCACCTTCGTCACGCCCCTCGACCGCGAAGACCTGCACCGGCTGACGAGCGAGCTCGACGACATCATCGACCTCGCGAACCTCACGGCGCGCAGTTACGGCCTGTACAACATCGAGAAGCCCACGCCGGCGATGATCGAGCTGTCGAAGAAGCTCATCACCTGCACGGCGATGATTCGCGACACGGTGCCGCACCTGCGCACGCACAAGTTCACCGAGCTCATCGACGGTGGGCGCAAGGTGCGTGAGCTCGAGAAAGAGGGCGACACCATCTACCGCACCGCCATCAGCGAGCTCTTCAAGGCGCCGTCCATCGACTTCCGCGATCTGCTCAAGCAGAAGGAAGCGCTCGACCACCTCGAGAACGCCGTCGACCACTGCGACAACGTGGCCGACCTTCTCGCGAACATGGCCGTGAAGCATGGTTAGCCTGCTGATCGCGGTGGTCGTGATGGCCATCGTGTTCGACTACATCAACGGCTTTCACGACGCGGCGAACGCCATCGCGACGGTGGTGTCGACCGGCGTGCTGCCGATTCGCACCGCGGTGTTGCTCGCGGCCGCGCTCAACTTCGTCGGCGCCATGGCCGGCACGGCCGTCGCCAAGACCATCGCCTCGGGCTTCGCCGACCCCGCGCAGGTGACCCAGGGCGTGGTGCTGGCAGCGCTCATCGGCGCCAGCATCTGGAACCTCATCACCTGGTGGTTCGGCATTCCCTCGTCGTCGTCGCACGCCCTCGTCGGTGGCCTCGCCGGAGCCGTCGTCGCGCATGCAGGCCTCGGCGCCTTCAAGTGGGCGGCGCTCGGCCAGAAGGTGCTGGTGCCGTTGGTGGCCTCGCCCTCCATCGGGTTCGTGATGGCCTTCTTCGTCATGGTGGGCCTCGTGTGGCTCGCGCGCGGGCACCTGCCGGCGCTGGGCAAGGTGTTCGCGGTGCTCGTGTGGGCCGGCCTCGTCGCGCTCACCGCGTCGCAGTGGTGGGCGGGCCGCACGCACGCCTTCGAGGAGGCTGCGAAGAAGGGCGTCGACACCTCGACGCTCGAGCTCGAGTACGGGGCGCTGCTGGGGCTGCTCGTCGTCACCGCCATCGCCGCGCTCTTCGTCGGTCGAAGGCTCTACGGCGCGGCGCCGCAGGTCGTCGCCAAACTCGCCCGGCGCATGCAGCTCGTCTCGGCCGGGTTGATGGCGTTCTCGCACGGCTCCAACGACGCGCAGAAGTCGATGGGCATCATCACGCTCGCGCTCCTGTCGTTCGCGGCCGCGCATCAGGGCGCGCTCCCGGAGTGGATGCCGGAGTGGCTGCTGCCGAAGGGTGACTCGGTGCCGACGTGGGTCATCGTCGTCTGCGCCGGCGCCATCGCCGCGGGCACCGCCGCCGGTGGCACGCGTATCATCAAGACGATGGGCACGAAGATCATTCGCATTACGCCGCTGCAGGGGTTCGCGGCCGAGACCGCCGGAGCGCTCACCATTCTCGGGGCCTCGCGCCTCGGCATTCCCGTCTCCACGACGCACGTCATCAACGCCTGCATCATGGGCGTCGGCGCCTCGAAGCGGCTCTCGGCGGTGCGGTGGGGCGTCGCCACCAACATTCTCGTGGCGTGGGTCGTCACCCTGCCCTTCAGCGCCGGCCTCGCCTGGCTGTCGATGAAGGCCATCGCGCTGCTCGGTGGCTGAAGAAACGTGAAGGCGGCTCTGGTCTGACCTTGCCGCTTGCGCCCGGAATCGGGCGATGCGCATTCTCCGCGCGCGCGCGGGCTTTGGCCGAACCCGCTCTTCGAGGTCTCCCATGAAGTCCGCTCTTCGCGTCGCTGCGTTCGCGCTCGTCGCTTCGTCCTGTTTCTCGCCCGTCGGCGAAGCCCAGTGCTCGACCGACGCCGACTGTACCAACGGCACCACCTGCATCGACTTCCGCTGTCGTGGGCCTGAAGGCTCGGCCGGTGGCAGCGCGGGAGGTGGCGCGGCTTCGGCGGGTGGCGTGGCCACTGCTGGTGGTGATGCGGGAGGCGCCGCGGTCGGAGGAGGCGCCAGCGTCGGCGGCGGCACGGCGGGCGGCGGCGTGATGGTGGCTGGTGGCGCAGCGGGCGGCGGCATGGCGACGTGCGGTTGCCGCAGCGGCGCGACCGGCCAGTGCCAGCCCGGAGACTCTCCGCTCGCGTGTGGCTCGAGCGGCGGCACGTGCACCCGCTGTGGCAACGGCGAGCAGTGCGTGAACGGCAGCTGCGTGATGGCGGCGTGTGGCCCCGGCACCTGCTCGGGCTGCTGCGCTCGTGGCTTCTGCGTCGCGCCGTCGATGCAGAGCACCGTCACCTGCGGCTCGGCTGGCGGCATGTGCACCCAGTGCGCGCGCGGCCAGGACTGCATCAACGGCACCTGCCAGCAGGCGATGGGCTGCAGCGCGATGACGTGTGCGTCGGGTTGCTGCATTCCCGGTGCGAACCGCTGCCTGCCGCCGAACCAGCAGAACCGCTTCACCTGCGGCACCGGCGGCGCCCAGTGCGCGATGTGCCCGGGCGGCAACGGTGCGCAGTGCAACAACGGCGTCTGCGTCGGCACCACGACGGACGCGGGTATGCCCAACGGCTGCGACGCGGTCTCGTGCGCCAACGGCTGCTGTGCCTTCGGCCGCTGCCTGCCCACCTCGATGCAGAGCAACTTCACCTGCGGCATCGCGGGCAACATGTGCTCGCAGTGCAACGGCGGCACCTCGTGTCAGTCGGGCGTGTGCACGCCGAACACGACGGCCGACGGCGGCATGGTGCAGGTGATGCCCACGGGCAGCGCGTGCACCGCGATGACGACGTGCGAGGGCCTCTGCCTCGAGGCGACGCAGTTCGGTCAGTCGACGGGCTACCCGGGCGGCTACTGCACCGCCAACTGTGGCAACGGCACGGCCTGCACGAGCGGCATCTGCGTGACAGAGTCGGTGTTCGGCCAGCCCGTCAGCAACTGCCGCGCGACCTGCACGGGCTCGGGCCAGGGCAGCTGCCGCACCGGCTACGTCTGCGTGCCCTCTCCGGCGTCGACCGCCAGCTACTGCCGGCCCAACTGCAACAACGGCGGCCTGGCGATGTGCACCAGCGGGCAGTGCCAGCCCAACGGCTTCTGCATGTGAGTCAGCGCTTCTTCGCTGCTTCGACGGCGAAGAGCACTGCCTCGGGGGTGCAGGGCATCGCGAGCGACACCTCGCGCCCCTTCACGCCGAACGCCGACACCGCGTGACGAAGCGCGGCCACCGTCGACAACGCGAGCATGAGGGGCGGCTCTCCCACGGCCTTCGAGCCGTGAATCGTCGCGTCCTGCGCGGCGTTGGCGAGCAGGTTCACGCGGAAGTCGACGGGCGCGTCGCCGAAGGCCGGCACCTTGTACGTGTCGGGCGAGTGCGTGCGCAGGAAGCCCTTCTCGTCGAAGCGCACCTCTTCACAGGTGAGCCAGCCCCAGCCCTGCACGAAGCCACCTTCGACCTGCCCTTTGTCGATGGAGGGAACGAGTGACGCGCCCACGTCATGGAGAATGTCGACGCGCTTGAGCCGGTGCTCTCCTGTCAGCCCGCTCACCTCGACCTCGCTCACCGCCGCGCCGTACGCGAAGTAGTGAAACGGCTTGCCGCGGCCGGTGGCCTTGTCGAAGTGAATGTCGGGCGTTCGGTAGAAGCCGGTCGCCGAGAGGGAGATGCGCTCGAGGTACGCCTCCTGCGTCACCTTCTCGAACGCGACGAAGCGCTCGGGCTGCGTGCGCGGGAAGACGCGGCCCGCAGCGAAGACGACGTGCTCAGGAGGAATCGAGAGGAGCCGCGCCGCGACGGGCCGCAGACGTTCGCGCACCGTCTCGGCCGCCTGCTTCACCGCGAAGCCGTTCAGGTCGGAGCCGCTCGAGGCCGCCGTCGCCGACGTGTTCGGCACCTTGTCGGTGGCCGTCGTCATCACACGAACGTTCTCGGCCGCGATGCCCAGCTCGTGCGCGCACACGGCCATCATCTTCGTGTGCAGGCCCTGGCCCATCTCGGTGCCGCCGTGGCTCAACTGCGCCGTGCCATCGGCGTAGACGACGAGCAGCGCGCCGGCCTGGTTCAGGAACGACGTCGTGAAGCTGATGCCGAACTTCACCGGGGTGATGGCGATGCCGCGCTTGGCGTGTTTGTGGCTCGCGTTGAAGGCCTCGACCTCGGCTTTGCGCTTCGTGTACTCGCTCGACTGGAGCAGCTCGTCGAACACGCGGCCCAGCCTCGAGTCCTTCACCTCCTGCCAGTAGGGCGTGAGGTTTCGCGGCGCGGCGCCGTAGAAGTTCTTGCGACGCACCTCGGCCGGCTCGAGGCCCAGCCGCTCGGCGACGCGCGACATGATGTCTTCGATGACGGCCATGCCCTGCGGGCCACCGAACCCTCGAAAGGCGGTGTTCGACGGCAGGGTCGTCTTCGCGACGTGCCCCGTCACCGTCACGTCGGGAATGAAGTAGCCGTTGTCGATGTGGAAGAGCGCGCGGTCGAGAATCGCGCGCGAGAGGTCGTTGCTGAAGCCGCCGTCGGCGAAGAGCTCGGCCTCGAGCGCGAGCAGCTGGCCGTCGGTGGTGAAGCCGACGTCGAAGCGCGTGAAGAACGGGTGGCGCTTGCCGGTCCACATCATGTCCTGGTCGCGGTTCAGCCAGACCTTGACGGGCCGCTGCAGGCGATGCGCAGCGAGCGCGGCCATCGCAGCGAAAGGCACGGCCTGGGTCTCTTTGCCGCCGAAGCCTCCGCCCATGCGCGGCACCTCGACGACGATCTGCTGCCGGCCCCACCCGAGCACGTGCGCGACGAGGGTCTGCACTTCGCTCGGGTGCTGCGTCGACGAGATGAGCTTCAGCGCCGGCCCCTCGTCGGGGATGGCGAGCGTGCACTGCGTCTCGAGATAGAAATGGTCCTGCCCGCCGGTGCGCACCTCGCCCTGGAAGCGCACGGGCGCCTTCGCCAGCGCCGCCTTCGAGTCGCCACGCGTGAGGCGATGGTCTTTCGAGAGGAAGCTGTTCTTCGCGATGGCGTCTTCGATGGTGACGATGGGCGCGAGCGGCTCGATGTCGAGCTTCACCGCAGCGACACCGGCGCGGCAGGCGGCGTACGACTCTCCGACGACGACGGCGATCGACTGACCGAGGAACCGCACCGTGTCGTGCGCGAACAGCTCTTCGTCGTGAATGACGGGCCCGACGTCGTTGATGCCGGGAATGTCTTTCGCCGAGAAGACCGCGACGACGCCAGGCACCTTCAGCGCGGCGCTCACGTCGAGGCTACGCAACTTTCCGTGCGCGACCGGAGACGTGACGACCTGCGCGACGAGCATTCCCGCCGGCGCGGGGAAGTCGTCGATGTACTTCGCCTCGCCGCTCGTGTGCCGCAGCCCCGATTCGTGGGCGAGCGACTGGTGCAGCGGAGACCGGGACGCATCAGCCATGGCGCACCTCCTCGTCGGTCAGCACGGTCGCAGCATGAAGTGGCGCGAGCGTTGGTTGTGCCGTCGAGCGCGTCTCTTCGAAGAAGCCGCGCAGCAGGTTGGCGGCGACGAGGCTGCGATAGCCCGCGCTCCCGCGGTGGTCGGACATCGGGGTGAAGTCGGAGCCGATCGCCTTCGCGGCAGCCTCGACCGACACCTCGCTCCAGCTCTGACCGACCAGCAACTGCTCGGCGGCGGTGGCGCGCTTCGGCGTGGCGGCCATGCCTCCGAAGGCGAGCCGCGCGGTGGTGACGACGTTCTTCGCGTCGACCTCGACGAGCAGGCCCGCAGACACGGCGCTGATGTCGAGCTCGCGACGCTTGCTCACCTTGTACGCGGCAGCCTTCGTCGTCTTCGGAAGCGCTGGCACCTCGATGGCCGCGAGAATCTCCTTCGGCTGGAGCGCCGTCTTTCGGTAGCTGACGAAGAACAGCTCGAGCGGAACCCGGCGTTCACCCTGACGCGAGCGCAGCACGGCCGTCGCGCCGAGCGCGATCAACACGGGCGGCAGGTCGCCGATGGGAGACGCGGTGCACAGATTTCCACCGATGGTGCCGCGGTGTTTGATCTGCCGCGCCGCGAAGTAGCGAACCATGCGGTGCACCGGCGGCAGGTGCGTCGCTGACCAGGCCTCGAGCTCCGAGATGGTGACGGCGCTGCCGAGCACGTGGGTCGAGCCGGTGGTGATGGCGTGCAGCTCCTTCACGCCCTCGAGCGAGACGAGCTTCGGCGGAAGCTGGAAGCGCTTGGTGATCTCGAGCGACAGGTCGGTTCCACCGACGACGAAGCGGGCATCGGGGTGGGCGTCGAGCGCGTCCCAGAGCTCCGTGAGCGACGTCGGCGTGATGAAGACGCTGCCAGGCGCCTCGTGACGAAATGACATCGAGGCCGGCGCCGAGGTTGGGAGCGCCGCAGTGAACCGGTCATTCGGACACGTGCCCGCGACCTCGGTGGCTGCGTCACGAATCGGCCGGTAGCCCGTGCAGCGACAGAGATTTCCGCACAGCTGATCATCGAGCTGCCACGGCTGCTTCAGGTCATCGCGATACGTCGCCTCGAACATCGACATCACGATGCCGGGCGTGCAGTAGCCGCACTGACTGCCGAGCGCCTTCGCCATCGCGACCTGCGCGGGGTGGTACTCGTCACCCTTCAGCGCCTCGACGGTGACGACGTGTTTGCCCTGCACCATCGGCATGAGGACGAGACACGAATTGATGGCGCGGTACTCGGGCTTCCCGTCGGCGCCGAGTTCGACGATCGCCACGGAGCACGCTCCGCAGTCGCCTTCAGCGCAGCCCTCTTTCGTTCCGGTGAGGCCTCGGGTGTCTCGCAGGTACCGCAGCAGCGTCGTGGTGGGCGCGAGGTTCGACTCTTCGACCCATCGACCGTTCAAGTTGAAGCGCAAGGTGTGCATGCCGGCGCACAGATTGGCGCAGCACGGCCCGCGGAGCCATCACGCCGTCTCGGCTTGACGCAGCGCCTCGCGAATCTGCCATTCCCACACGTCGAGGCCGTCGAGCGTCAGGTTCGGCAACAGGTCGCCAAAGGCATTCGCCTCGAGCACCCGATGGCCCACGAAGTCGGTCTCGAACATGAGGTCGATGCCGACGTGCAGCGAGCGGTAGAGCTTCGCGACCCTTCGGCACGTCTCCATCGCGGCTTCCCACGCAGCGGGCGAGACCCGGGCCTTCAACGCCTGCAGGTCTCCGCGGAAACCACCCAGGTGAAGGTTGGTGATGGGCAAGACGTTCTGGCGCACGACGATGAAGCGGGGTTCCTGCGCGATGCAGAGCACCCGCAAGTCGAAGAACGCGTCGCCGAGCCGCGCCTTGGGAATGCCACGCTCGACCTGCGCACCCTGCGAAAGAATGAAGCGCAGCGCACGGTCGATGTCGGCCGGCTTCTTCAGGTGCCGCACCTTGAGGTTGTTGAACCACCGCGGCGCGTCCCACTCGAGTGAGGTGCGCACCAGCGGTCCGTCGGCTTCGAACGCGACGTGCGCGAGACAACTCGCCGACGAGCCGCTCGACAGCTTCACGAACGCCTCGTCCCAGCCGAGCTCGCGCACGCGCTCCAGCAACGCGTCTGGCTCGGTGGGCACGTCGTCCATGAACTCGGGAACGGGAAGGCCCTCAGCGTGGTAGCGGCGCGAGGTTCGGCGTTTGTCGAAGAGCTCGTCGATCTCCTCGGGCACCGCGAGCACACGCCATGGGGGATGCTGAGCGAACGTCGTCGACAGCTCGCGGAGCACGGCCCGGAAGCCCTCGTGCGCCTTCGCGGGCTCGAGTACTTCACCGCGCCGGTCCTTCACGGTGAGCGCCCTCGCGTACCCACCACGGCGCCACAGCTGCTGCTGCACCGCGAAGTTCTCTCCGAACGAATCGACCCGCACGAGCGCGGGCTCGTCACCGAAGGGAAGCTCGCCGCTCGAGAGGTAGTCGAGCCACGACACGACGCGCGCCTCGGGCAGGCCCTGCTTCGTGAGCGCCTGCTGAAACAGCGTGACGCGCCGGTTCTCGGGGTTGCCCAGAATGAGGAAGCGACGGCTCATTCGGCGATGGTGGTGTAGCGGTACGGCTCGTCGCCATCGAAGTCGTCGGGCGTCTTCTGTTCTCCGAGCTCGACGTTCTTCAGCGCCTGCTTGATGGCCGCGATGTGCGCCTCCTCGAAGTAGTTGTCGTCGAGGATGAACTTCTTGAGGTGCTCGAAGCTCGAGGCGTACTTCACGATCGCCTCGGCGCCCTTCTTCCAGAGCACGCCCATCGACAGGTCGAGCACCTCGAGCTGCTGCACGATCGACGACTTCGCCACCGCCTCGATGAGGTCCTCTTCCCACTCGCTGTTCTTGAGCCCGAGCACCTTCAGGTTCGGCAGACCCTTGCCGGCGAGCAGGCCCTTGAGCGACGCCATCGTGCAGTTGTTGCCGTAGTTGTCGCTGCCGAACATGAGCTCGAGGTGCGTGAGCGCGGGCAGCTTCGCTGCACCAATCTCCTTCGGCGCCGCCTCGTCGAGGCCACCCGAGTAGATGATGAGCGTCTCGAGCGCGGGCGCCTCGATGGGTGCGAGCTTGATGGGCGCTCCGCCGTCGCTGCCGCTCGAGCCACGGAGCTTGAGCACCTTCAGGTTCGGAGCCGCCTGCCAGATGCCGTGAATGTCACCCACGCGCCGCCACGACTCCTGGTCCATGTGCTCGGAGGGAGAACTCATGTCGAGCGTCTCGAGCAGCGGGAGCGGACCAGCCGAGGCGATGGCCGTGGCGAGATCTTCCATGTGCCACTCGGTGTCCTCGTGGGGCGGCAGACCGAGGTCGAGGCTGCGCACGAAATGGCCGGCCGGGTGTTTGAGCACGCGCTCGAGCACCACGTGCATCGGAGACTCCTCGTTCGGCTCCATCGGTTCGAGCGAGAACGAATCGATGACGCCGTGTCTCCACTGCAGCTCGGCTCCTTCGGCGTCGGCGAGGAGCGCAGCTCTCGTGTCAGCCTGCTTCTTCGAATCGGGGCTTCCTCGCGCGGCGGCGCCGATGACCTCACCCCACGGCTCGCCCTGCTCGAGCAGCCAGTCGGCGTAGACCTGCCACGACTTCGTGTCGTCGGGCGACTGGCGCAGCGTCGCGAGCAGCGCGTCGTTGTCGGGCACCTTCGACGTCAGCGGTCTCGCCGCCGCGTCATCGGAGCCCACCAGCCGGTAACCCTTCTTCTCCTTCTCGGCGACGAGCTTGTCGTGCGCCTTGCGCGCTTCGGCAGCGCTCTCGAAGTCCTGCGTCTTCTCCTGGCCATCGGTGCCGATGCGGCCCCAGCGCGTGGTGAACGACTCTCCTTCGAGCTCGATCTCCCAGAACTTCTTCGACGTACCCTCGACGAACTCGTAGCGACGCATGCAGAGGCTCCGGTGGACCAGCGACGAGGGTCGGGACTGTGGATCAACCTCGCGCGAGCGTCACGGCAACAGTACCGACGGCGTGAGCACCGGCCCCGAGGGCGTCTGCACGAGAGCGCGCACGGACCTGCCGCCGAAGCCGCTGGTGCTCAGCGGTTGTTGGCGGGTGACGAAGCACTCCTGCGCGGTCTCGCGGAGCATGTCGGAGCCGGCACGCGCGCACTGCAGCGAGCCGAGCGGCAGCTGCTTGCCCTGTGGATCGACGAGCACGCCGCTGCCGAAGTCTTGCGCGACGATGAGCACGCTCGACGGGCTCTGGGACCACGGCACCAACGCGGGCTGCTCCGGAGGCTCGGCGACGACGACGTCGGCGGTCTCGATCCTCACGCGATTGCTCTCGATGACGCCGCCATCACGCGCGAGCTGCAGGTAGATCTTCCCGCGTGGCATCGAGGTGGTGACGACGAGATCGACGCCACCCGGTTTGCTGCCGCCAGTGCCCTGCCACTCGAAGGCCTCGACGGTTCCCTGCGTGCCCAGCACGACGGGCCGGGTCGCCATGGGCTCGAGGCCGAAGACGACGAGGTGAAGCTCGGTGCCCGCTCGCTCCGACGAGACCGAGACTGGAAGGAGGAGCGGCGTCGCGCCGATCTCGACGGGAGCCGCACAGGCACCGAAGACGAGAAGGAGGACCAGTCGCACGGGCTCCATCGTGCCACAGGGCACGCGCCTCGGCTTCGAGCCGAAGGGTCGCGCGAGGTGAATGACGCCTGCTGCGCTAGCGTGCGCGGCGTGCGGCGACTCGCGCAGACCCTCGACGCGGTGAAGGCGACGCGCTCGCGGAAGGAGAAGGTGGCGCTCCTCGCCGCACTGCTGAAGCCACTCGACGACGCCGAACTGATGAGCGCCGCGCGCGTCATCGTCGGAGCCCCGCTCGCCGTGGGAGACGAACGAACGCTCGGGGTGGGCTGGGCGATTCTGCTCGAGGCGACCTCGGCCGCGTCGGGCAAGAGCGAGCACGACTTGATGGTGGCGACGCGCACGGCCGGCGACTTCGGTGAAGGGCTCGAGCCGTTGTGGCCAGTGGGAGCGCAGACCCTGCCGCTGGCGCGCGTGGCGCCGTTCTTCGACGCCGTCGCTGCGGCCGACAATCGCTCCGACAAGCTGACGGTTCTGCGTGACACCTTCCGGCAGGCGAGCGGCGGTGAGGTGAAGTACCTCGTGAAGGCCCTGCTCGGAGAGCTGCGCATCGGCGTTCAACGCAGCACCTTCGACGACGCGTTGGCCGAAGCGTTCTCGCTCGACCCCAAAGCCGTTCGTGCCGCTTCGGCGCTCACCCCTGACGCAGGCTCGCTCGCGCGGCTGGCCCGCTCGGGAAGACTCGGCGAAGCCTCCATCGAGGTCGGGCGCGTCATCGCCTTCATGCTCGCGACGCCTGCGGAGTCGGTGAAGGAACCGGTCGACCCCGCGCTCACCGTCGTCGAAGACAAGCTCGACGGCGTGCGCGTGCAGGCCCACGTCACCAAGGAGCGCGTCACCCTCTTCGCCCGCGGCACTGGCGACGTGACGGCCTCGTTCCCCGAGGTCGTGGCGAAGCTGCGCACGCTCGAGCGCGCGGTGATCATGGACGGCGAGGTGCTGGCGGTGACGAAGGACGGCGGCCCGCGTCCGTTCCAGGCGTTGCAGGCGAGGTTGGGCCGTGTCGCTCCCGAGGAGTCGGTGCTGCGTGAGACGCCGGTCGCCTTCGTCGCCTACGACCTGCTCTTCGATGGCGCCCCGCTGCTCGAGCTGCCGTGGAGAGAACGTCGCGCGCGGCTCGAGTCGTTGCCGCTGCAGGTGAACGCGTTCGCCCCGCTCGACCCCGAGCTGCCGGTGGAGCGACAGCTCGACGAACGCTTCACCGCCGCGCGCGCTCGGGGCCACGAAGGGCTGATGCTCAAGCGGGTCGACGCTCCATACGAAGCAGGGCGCCGCGGGAGCGCGTGGAGAAAGGTGAAGCGCGCGTTCGCCACCCTCGACGTCGTCATCACGACAGCCGAGTACGGGCACGGCAAACGCACGGGCGTCTTGAGCGACTACACCTTCGCGGTCTGGCGCGGCTCGCAGCTCGTCGAGATCGGCAAGGCCTACAGCGGGCTCACCGACGCCGAGATCGCGACGCTCACCACGCGGCTGCTCGAGCTGTCGACTGGCCGTGACGGGCGGTACCTGATCATTCCTCCGGCCATCGTCCTGGAGATCGCCTTCGATGGGCTGCAACCCTCGAAGCGCCACGAGAGCGGCTTTGCGCTCCGTTTTCCCCGCATCGCGCGCCTTCGTGACGACAAGCTGCCGAAAGACGCCGACCGGCTCGAGACCGTGCGTGCGCTCTTCGAAGCACAGGTCGACTTGGGGCACCGCGAACACGCGCCCCAGCTCGGTCTCTTCGACTGACCGTCAGGTCTTCAGGAACGTGTCGAGGATCATGTCGGAGAGCTGATGGCCAATCCACGGGGCCAGCAACGAGCCCGACCTGAAGTACGCCGCCGCCGCGACGACCCCGACACCCGCAGTGATGAGTCGGAACGCCATCGGGTACTGCTGGTGTGAGAGCCCGAAGGCGAGGCCCGCCAGAATCGCCGCCGGCCAGAAGTTGCGAAACGCGACGAGCCCAGCGCCGAACAACAGCGCGCGATAGCCAAGCTCTTCGTAGAAGTTGCTGAACAGGTTGCCGGCCATCTTCCACCCGTTCACGTCGACGCCGAAGCCGGGCCCTACGAAGAACCAGAGCGACGCGGTGAAGGCGCTCAGGCCCAGTCCCATGCCGATGCCCCAGCGCAGCGACGCGCGCACGTCGGGCCGCTCGGGCCCCTTCATCAGCCCCGCTCGCACGAACACCAGCAGCAACACCGCCGCGATGAGCGTCTGCGCGCCCTGCCACGAGACGAGGTGACCGACGAAGAGCTTCGGGCCGGGCGCGAGCGTGTCCTGAAACCCGAAGAACGTTCGCTGCGACCACGGCGAGAGCACGTCGCGGCCGAAGAAGAACGCGGCGAACGAGAACAGCAGAACCCCCACGCGCACCGGCCACTTCGGCGCAGGCCCCACGAAGCGCTCGAGCATGCCTCCTCGTACCACGCTCCCCGATGACGCCGGCGGGGCGCTTCGACGAGTGACAGGACGCGCGGGGGCTCCTAACTTCGCCCCTCCGTGGAGAACCTCGGCTCACCCGTCTGGATCGGCCGGTACCGCCTCACCTCGCGCATCGCGACCGGTGGCATGGCCGAGGTGTACGTCGGCCGGCACATCGCCGAAGACGGCACGTTCGGGCCGATGGTGGCGGTGAAGAAGCTGCTGCCACACCTCGTGAAGGACAGCTCCATCGTTCGCATGTTCCTGAACGAGGCGCGCATCACGGCGCAGATCAACCACGACAACGTCGTGCGCATTCACGAGCTCGGGCAGGTCAGCGGCGAGCCCTTCATCGCGATGGAGCTGCTCGAGGGCCGAACCTTCGCCGACCTGCGTTCGCGCGCCGCCGAAGATGGCAAACGCATGCCGCTGCCCGTCGCGTTGCGCATTCTGTGTGAGGCCTGCCGCGGCCTGGGCGCAGCGCACGACGCAAAAGACGACGACGGCCAGCCGCTCGCGCTCGTGCACCGCGACTTCACGCCCGACAACATTCACGTCGGCGTGAAGGGCGAGGTGAAGGTCATCGACTTCGGCATCGCGAAGACGGCGAACTGGGGCGCCGGCACCGAGCCCGGCACGCTCAAGGGCAAGTTCTTCTACATGTCGCCCGAGATGATCCTCGCGAAGCCCGTCGACCACCGCGCCGACATCTTCGCGGCGGGCGTCATGCTCTACGAGCAGATGTGCGGGCGGCGCCCCTTCACCGGCAACAGCGTCGACGAAGTGGTGATGAAGATCGCCGAGGGCAAGCTGCAGCCGCCCTCGCAGTTCGACCCGTCACTGCCACGCTCGCTCGAGGCCGTCTGTCTCACCGCGCTCAACCGAAACCCCGACTCACGCTTCCAGTCGATGGGCACCTTCATCGACGCGATGGAGATGGTCGGTGGCGAAGCCCAGCTCGCGACGAACGCAGAGGTCGCGGCCTACGTCGGGCAGATGTTCCCCCAGTCGGACAAACGCCGCGAGACGCTCCGCAAGGCGCGCGAGGCCGACCCGTCGGTGCCGGGCATGAAGCCCGAAGACTTCGGCCGCTCTCCGGCGCACGGCGTCGAGCCTGCCGGCCCTGCGCTGGGTGAGCACGATCTGCCGCCGACCTCTGCCAGCCCTGCGCGGGTCGCGCAGCAGGCGCCGACGATGCGCGAAGTGCCGGCGTACACCCCGCAGCCGTCGCAGCCACCCGCGCCGAGCAGTGGCGCGGCCATTCACATTCCGGCACCCGCGGCTGCTCCCGCGAAGGTCGAGACCGACAAGTCAGGCAAGCGCTCCAACCTGCCCATCATCGGCGCCGTCATCGGCCTCGTGGTGCTCGCGGGTGTCGCGGTCGCGGTGCTGGGCGGCAGCTCGGCCACCGCCGAGGTGCTGCTCACGAAGGCCGAACAGGCGACGACGCCCGAAGCGAAGGGCAAGGCGTTGCTCGCCGTTGCGTTGGCGCCCGACGTCTCGGAAGCGCAGCTGCAGCAGGTCGGTGAGCTGCTGGTCGCGAACAAGCAGTGGGCCATCGCCGACGAGGTGGCCGACGGGTGGCTCAAGCGCAGCCCGAAGAACGTCGAGCCGCACCTGCTCAAGGGCCGCGCCGCGATGAACCTGCGCAAGGGCAAACGCACCGAGACCGAGGTCGCCGAGGCCATCGCCATCGCACCCGACGACGTCAGGCCCGAGGTGCTGATGGCCGAGCTGCGCGAGATGCAGGGCGACGTGCCCGGCGCGCTCGAGGCGTGGACGAAGGCCGCGAAGAAGAAGACCGGCGACGTGCGCATTCTCTCGCGCCAGGGACACTGGCTGTCGCAGTCGGGCCGCCTCGACGAAGCGGCCGACGTGTTGTCGCAGGTGCTCAAGAGGGGCTTTCAGCCCGAAGCCGCTGCCGAGCTGGGCTTCGTGAAGTTCCGCAAGGAGCAGCCCGACGAGGCGCTGAAGCTGCTCGCCCGTGCCGTGAAGGAGAAGCCCGACCTCATGGAGGCCCACTACTACCGGGCCGCAGTGCTCTATCAGAAGGGTGACGCGAAGCAGGCGCGCGCGGAGTACCTCGAGGCCGACAAGCTCGCCGGTGACGACTCTCGCCCGCTCGTGGCGCTGTGTGAGCTCGAGGTGCAGCAGCAGACGACGGCCGAGCTCGACGACGTGAAGAAGCGCCTGAAAGAGCGCTTCCCCGCCGACGCCGACAAGCTCATCGCCTCGTGCGCGCCATGAGACGCGTCATCTTGAACGCCGACGACTTCGGGTACGACCCGGCCGTCTCACGCGGCATCGAGCAGGCCATGCGCGACGGCGTCGTCTCGAGCACGACGATGATGGTGAACACGCCGCACTCGGAAGAGGCGGCGACGCGCGCGAAGGGGCTCTCCATCGGGCTGCACCTGAACCTCGCGCGCTGGCGCTCGGTGTCGCGCCCGTCGCACGAGTTCGTCGAGGCGCAGGCACACGCGCTCGAGGCCGCGTTCGTCGAAGCCGAGACGCTCGCGCAGCTCGACCGGTTGCAAGCGCTCGTCGGAAGAGCGGCCACGCACATCGACGTGCACAAACACCTGCACACCGTGCCTGCCGTTCTCAGTGGACTCGCGCGCGCAGCGAAGGCGCGTGGACTTCCCGTGCGCAGCATCGACGCGGCGATGCGAGCGGCACTCACAGCGCTCGGCGTTCGCACCAACGACGTCTTCATCGGCGACGCGGGGAAGTCAGCGTGGTGGACGAAGGAGCAGTTCGCGCAGGTCGTGCAGTCGCTCCCGGCCGAGGGTGTCGTCGAGCTCATGTGTCACCCGGGCTTCGCGCCTTCGCAGGTGACGAGCGGCTACTCGGGGCAACGTGAAGTCGAGCTCGCGACCTTCTGCGCGCGTGAATCGAAGGCGCTGCTCGAGGCACGAGGGGTGATGTTCGAGCCCTGGAGCTGACGTGGCCTTCTCCGACTTCGACTGCGCAGGTTCGGTGATTCGGGTCGAGGCGACGCTCGCCGACATGTCGCGCCCACGCGTGCACCTCGGCGCGTTCTCGGTCTCGTCGAGCGCGACTCCGGCGCTGACGATTCACCGGCACGCGAGCCTTCCCGAGCACGCGAAGGTGGCCGAGGGGCCACTCGGGCGGTGCCGCTATCTGCTCGACGGAGACCGGCTCGATGTCGAGCTGGCCGACGGCATGTTCCAGGGCGAGCTCGTGCTGCGGCTGGCCTGGTACCTCGTGGCCACCCGTCGTGGCGGGCTGCTGATTCACGCGAGCGCCATCACCGATGGAGAGGTCGCGCTCGTCGCGTCGGGCAAGTCGGGCGATGGCAAGTCGACGCTCTCGCGGCTGTGCCGGTCGACGGGGCTGTCGCTGCTCACCGATGAGATCGTGCAGCTGTTCCCTGATGGCTCCGCGGCGGGCACGCCGTTTCGCTCCGATGAAGACAACGTCGGTCGACCGGGGCGGCACCCGGTGAAGCACTTCGTCGCGCTGAAGAAGGCGCAGCACGAAGCGCTCGAGCCGCTCTCAGGCATCGACGCGGCGCAGCTCGCGACCTCGCAGTGTTTCGATGGAGCCGTGTTCGCCCTGCCGCGCGCCGAGGTGAATCGACGGGTGCTGAACTTTCTCTCGAACACGACCATCGGCACCCTCGCCTTCCGCAAGGACCCGGCGGTCGGCGCGTTCGTCAGACACCTGCTCGCCGCGGGCTGACCGCACCACGACCGGCCACAAGCAGCTTCTTCGGCGCCTTCTGCGCCCACGCGTCCTTCAAACGAAGCCGCGCCTGCTTCACCGTCAACGGCTTGAGTCTCGCGAGCACGGCCGGCCAGTTCTCGTAGTGCGGCGTGATGAAGAACGTTCGCGGCAACGCCTGAATCAAGAACTGCTGCGCGTCGACCGACTCGAGCACGAACACCACCGACTGGCCGTCTTCCTTGAGCCGGGCGAAGCCCTTGCCACCGACCAGCAGGGCGGGCGTGCGGTACCAGATGCCCTCCACGACAGAGGGGAGCTCGACGCCGAGCCGTACGAGCTGCTGCCATGTCATGCGGGGAGCCTCGGGTGACAACGGGTGACGGCTGGGGCAGGAACGATGCTTCATGCCGGTCGACTGGCTCAAGGGAGGACTCAAGCTGCAGGGCTCCCCGCTCTGGTTCGACGCGCGCAGAAAAGCCGAGGTCAGCTTCGTCTCGCACGCGCACACCGACCACATCGCCCGGCATGCGCGCGCCATCGGCACGAAAGAGACGCTGCTCCTCATGCAGCACCGAGTCGGCACCATCGATGACACCGTCGCGCTCGACTACGGCGAGGCGTTTCCCTTCGAAGACCTCACGCTCGAGCTGTTCCCCGCGGGCCACGTGCTCGGCGCGGCCCAGGTGCGCGTCACCCGGCCCGATGGCCACCGCGTCGTCTACACGGGCGACTTCAGCCCGGGCGAGTTCCTCACGGCGAAGCGCTCCGAGACGCCAGCGTGCGACACGCTCATCATCGAGTCGACGTTCGGCCACCCGAAGTACCGCTTCCCCCCGCGCGCTGACGTCTACGACGAAGTCGCCGCGTGGTGCCGGCGCCACCTCGAGCGCGGCGTTCGCCCACTGCTCTTCGCGTACTCGCTCGGCAAGAGTCAGGAGTCGATTCAGCAGCTCGCCGCCCGCGGCCTTCGCGTCGCCGCGCACGAGTCGATTCACGCCATCTCGACGCTGTACTCGCAGCTCGGCGTCACCATCGACGCGCGCTGCTTCGACGGCACCTTTCACGAAGGCGAGGTCGGGCTGTTCCCTCCATTCAAGAAGCACCGGCCCGAGAACCTGGGCGCCGTCGCGACCGCGGTGTTGACCGGCTGGGCGCTCGAGCCGTGGGGCGCGCGCCGCTCGGGCGCCGACGTCGCCTTCCCCGTGTCGGACCACGCCGACTACCCGTCGCTGCTCGAGTTCGCGAAGGCCACCGGGGCCCGCGAAGTCATCACCCTGTTCGGCTTCGCCGAAGAGCTCGCCGCCGGGCTCCGAAAAGAGGGCCTGCTCGCTCGCGCCGTGACCGAGAAGGTGCAGCTCGACCTCTTCGGAGCGCCGATTCGGCCCCTGCCCAGGCGCCCTGCCCGTTCGTGAGGAACCGCTACCCCCCGCCGCCGTTCTGGCCTATGGCGGCCCGCGTCAAACCGACGTGAAGGGAAGCAAAGTCATGGCTGAGACCGGGAAGACGCTGCGCCACCTGCTGCTCGGGAAGATTCACCGGGCCGTCGTGACCCGCGCAGACCTCGACTACGTCGGCAGCATCACCATCGATCGCGATCTCATCGACGCGGCCGGCTTTCTCGAGAACGAGAAGGTCGACATCTACGACGTCACGAACGGCTCACGGCTCGCGACGTACGTGATTCCCGCCGAGCGCGGCACGGGCGAGATCGGCATCAACGGCGCCGCCGCGCACCTCGTGAAGCCGGGCGACCTCGTCATCATCGCGGCCTACGGGTGGATGAAGGAGAAGCAGGCGAAGAAGCACCAGCCGCACATCGTGCTGGTCGACGAGCAGAACCGCCCGCTGAAGGTCGCCAAAGAAGAGCGCAACCCGCCACAGCACCCGTTCGCGAGCGTCGCCAGCGACGAAGCCGACGCCGACTCGGAGCTCGAGGCGACGGCGGCGAAGGTGAAGAAGGCGAAGAAGAAGTCGAAGTCGAAGCGCTGAGCCCCGACTCGCTCCGCCTCAGATTCGGAAGCCGATGAAGAGGCGCAGCGAGACGCCCGACAGGCTCCAGCTCGTGTATTCGTCGCGCCAGCGGAAATCGACGTTCGAGTTCGGCGGCGTCACCACGACGACGTTCTTGTAGGTGCCTGAGGCGTACTTCGCGGTCGCTTCGGCGCCGACGAAGACCCGCTCGGTGAAGAAGTACGAGCCGCCCGCGCCCAGCCCGATGCCGGGCCCCACGCCGGTGTCAGACGCGCTCACCTGCACGCCCTGGTACGTCGCCGAGAAGCCCATCGACGAGACGACGACGCCGCCGAAGACCAGGCCGTACACGTCGATCTTCTGCAGCGCGTTGCCCGACTTCGCTGGCAGCTCGAGGTGGTAGCTCACGCGCGCCTGCGGGAAGAAGTTGCGGCTGCCGTAGGAGCCGTTGAGCACCGCGCCGATGAGCAGGCAGACGGTGCCACAGAAGCCGAAGTCGAGGCCCGCGCCGACCGCCAGCACGCCGGGGCCGAGCTTCACGACGCCGAGGTCGGCGTTCACGCCCAGGTTCACGTAGGCGAGCAGAATGTCGGTATCGATGGTGAAGCGCGCGTCGGCGCGGAAGGGCCCGAGCACCTTCGTCGTCTCTGCCGGCGCTTCGATGACGCCGCCACCGGGCTCGCTGGTGGACGACTGCGCGAACGACACCGACCCGGCCAGCAGCACCGTCAGGAGCAACGTTCTCATGTGGGCACCTCCGTGATGCGGGAACGAACGACCGGCGCTCAGGCCGGCTCACCACCGACAGCCATCGCCTCGACGTGCGCGGTGGCTTCGGCGAGGTACGCGAGGCGGCGCATGCGCACCTCGTCGGGCAGGCTCGCGAACGACTCGAAGGCCTCCTTGAGCAGCGCCCGGTTTCCGTTCGAGGCGACGTGCGCGAGATCCTGCGACGCCTCCTGCGAGTCGACGGCCTCTTCCCAGTTGTTGTCGGGAGCGAAGCCGGCCTCGATGAGCGACGTGAAGAGCTGCACGGCCGCGAGACGAACGCGCAGCTCGCCGATGTGCTCCATGGCCTCGGCCGTCGCGCGCAGCTCGAGCATGGCGCCCGTGATGCGGGGGTCGACGTCAGAGGTGGTGTCTTCGACCTCCATCGCGCGGGCGAGGTCGTTGGCCAGCGTCGCCAGCGCCGCATCGGACGGCACGGGCTCGGAGCCCACTTCGCGCATGTACATCACGGCGATGGCCGTCTCGGCACCGCCAGTCGCGATGACCTCTTTCGCCTTCTCGAGCGCCTGCATGTCGGGCACCGGGCGGCGGCCTTCGAGGCGCGTCTTCACGCCTTCGCGGTAGAGGTGCTCGAGGCTGACGCCGGGCGCCATGCGCACGGGCAGGGGCGGACGAAGGCCGGGAACGTCGAGCACCCACGGCGGCGGGTTGGCGACGTGCTTGAGCCCGCGGAAGAGCAGCGTGCCCGGCGGGTCGGTGGGGCGGAACGGCGGCAGCTCGGAGTCTTCCGACGGCTGCTGCTGCGCGGCCATCGCGGCGGCGCGCTGCTCACGCGTGAAGCTCGTGATGCCAACTGCGGGCGGCGGTGGAGGCGGCGGCGCCATCTCACCATCGAGGCCCACCACGCGGTCCATGTCGCAGTCGTCGAACTCGAGCTCTTCGAGGCCCTTGGCGCCCGTGAAGTCGCAGCGCAGCAGCTTCAGCTTCTCGAAGGTCGCGCCCTCGAGGTTGGCGCCGCGAAAGTCGCAGTCCTGCAGGCGGCCACCGTGGAAGTAGCTGTTCGAGAGGTCGGCTTCCTTGAAGGTGACCTTCGAGAGGTCGCACTTCTCCCACTCGGAGCCGATGAGCGTCAGACCGGAGAGATCGGCGTTCGCCGAGAAGAGCTGCGGAAACGTCGCGCCGGTGTGGTCGAGGCCGACCTTGCCGTCACGGCGCAGCTGGTTCCACTGTTTGCTGCCATTCTTGAGGAGCTCTTCGATCGTGGGCTGCTTGGCCATAGCGAGGGGCTTCTACATGGCCTCGCGCAGGCGACGAATGGTTTTTGATGGGCGAATCGGTCGACAAGGCGCCCACAGGCGCAATAGACCCCGCACCCTCCATGCTCGAGTTCCGCATCAGCCAGGACGACGACGGCCTGCGCCTCGACAAGTTCTTGAAGCGCACGTTGTCGAACGTGCCGACCTCGCACCTCTTCAAGATGATTCGCGTGAAGAAGGTTCGCGTGAACGGCAAGCGGTGCAAGCCCGAACAGCACCTCGTCAAAGACGACGTCATCTCGATTCGGGGTGACGAGCAGCAGCTGAGGGTCGAGCGTGAACACACCGCGCCGCCGCCGCCGAAGGTCGACCTGAACGACCTCAAGGTTCTGCTCGAAGACGAGTGGATCATCGTCATCGACAAGCCCTCGGGCATGGCCGTGCACACGGGCAGCGGCATCACCGGCGGCACCGTGGTCGACCTCGTGCGCGCGTACCTGGGCCCGAAAGCGACGCGCAACGGCTTCACCGCGAGCCCCGCGCACCGCATCGACCGCGAGACCTCTGGCGTGCTCATCGTCGCCAAGCGCCGCCCGTCGATGGTGCACTTCACCGACGTCTTCACGAAGCACACGGCGAAGAAGCAGTACCTCGTGCTGGTGAAGGGCAAGTTGCCGAAGCCCTCGGGGCTCATCGACGTGCCGCTCGCCGAGCACCAGCAGACGGCCGAGTCGCGCGCGCGCCGGGGCGTCAACATGCAGGAGGCCCGCACCCGCTACCAGGTGCTCGCCCAGACGAGTCAGGTCGCCTTCGTCAGCTGCACCATCGAAACTGGCCGCACCCACCAGATTCGGCGACATTTCGCAGCCATCGGGCACCCGGTGGTGGGCGACTCGAAACATGGCGACTTCCCGTTCAATCGGGACGCGAAGGCGAGGTGGGGCCTCGACCGGCTGTTCCTGCACTCGACGAAGCTCGAGTTCCCCCACCCCGAGACGAAGGAGCGCACGCTCGTTGCAGCGCCGCTCCCGCAAGCGCTCGCTGAGGTGCTGAAGCGGGCAGGTGTGGTGATTCCAGCCTCGGTCGAGGTGGCTGGAGCGAGTGCGGTTGGCCACGCGGCGAAGGCGCCACGTGTGCCCGTGGAGCCGGAGCACGACGCAGACGACGACGACGACTCGGACGAGACGGAGGGCTGATGGCACGAACCACGAGCAAGACGCCTCCGCCGATGCCGAGCGCGAAAGGAAAGCTGGTGCTGGTCGACGTTCCGAAGGCGCGGTGGTGGAAGTTTCCCTTCAAGTTCCTGGGCTGGGCGCTGCTGACGGGCGCGACGGCCGCGGTGATGGGCTACGGCTTCGTGGTGTGGAAGTACTCCGACGGGCTGCCCGACTTCCCCAAGCCCGAGGAGTACCGGCCGCCGATCTTGAGCGAGGTCTACACGCAAGACGCGGTGCTCGCGGGTGAGTTCTACAACGAGCGCCGCAAGGTGGTGCCGTACGAGCGCATTCCCAAACGCCTCGTGCAGGCCTTCATCGCCGCAGAAGACGCCGACTTCTTCGACCACTTCGGCATCGACGTGTTCGGCACCGGCCGCGCCGTCTTCAAGACGCTGACGAAGAAGCTCACGGGCTCGGGCAAGGTGCAGGGCGGCTCGACGCTCACGCAGCAGACGGCCAAGGCCGTGCTCATCTCGACCGAGGGCTACAAGCAGTCGACCGAGAAGACCATCAAACGAAAGATTCGCGAGGCGCTGCTCGCGCGCAGGCTCGAGAGCGAGCTGACGAAAGAGCAGATCCTCTATCTCTACCTGAACAACGTCTACCTCGGGCACCACAGCTATGGCGTGCAGTCGGCCGCCGAGAACTACTTCCGCAAAGACGTGAAGGACCTCTCGCTCGCCGAGATGGCGCTGCTCGCGGGTCTGCCGCAGGCGCCGTCGGCGTTCTCTCCGTTCACGCAGCCCGAGAAGGCCAGAAAGCGCCGCCAGTACGTGCTCGGCCAGATGATTCAGAAGGGCATGATCACCAAGGTCGAGTTCGACGAAGCGTCGAAGGCCGAGGTGAACGTGTTCGACGTGGAAGACGTGTTCCACGAGTTTGCGCCGTACTTCACCGAAGAGGTGCGCCGTGACGTGGTGAACCGCTACGGCAACCCCGCGCTGCTGAACGACGGCCTCAAGGTCTTCACCACGATGGACTCGGAGAAGCAGCGCGCCGCGCAAGACTCGGTGCTCTGGGGCCTGCTCGCGGTCGACAAGCGCCAGGGCTTCCGCGGCGCGCTCGGCAACCTCGCCACCGAGAAGGAGCGCACCACCTTCCTCGCCAAAGCCGAGAAGGCGATGGGTGACGAAGAGCTCACGCCCGGCCGCTCGTACGTGGGGCTCGTCACGAAGATCGAGAGCAACGGCTCGTCGGCCGAGGTGCAGATCGGCAAGAAGAAGGCACGGCTGCCCGCGCTCGGCATGCGCTGGGCGCGCGCGCTGAACGCCGAGCAGTACTACACGAGCGCGCTCATCAACTCGGTGAAGGTCGCCCTCAAGGAGAACGACCTGGTCATCGTGCGCGCGGTCGCCGACGTGAAGGGCCTCACCGACGACAGCGAGACCCGCAACGACGCGATGGCCAAAGACCTGCCGACCGACCTGCCGCTGGTGCGCCTCGAGCAGGAGCCCGAGCTCCAATCAGCCCTCGTCAGCATCGACCCGCAGCGCCAGTACCTGGTGGCGATGGTGGGCGGCTACGACTTCGACGCCAACGAGTTCAACCGCGCCTTCCAGGCCTGCCGGCAGCCGGGCTCGTCGTTCAAGCCCATCGTCTACGCGACCGCCTTCGAGAAGCTGGGGTGGACGCAAGGCACCGTGCTCGTCGACAGCCCCATCGTCTACGACGACCCCGAGAACCAGAACCGGTGGAAGCCCGAGAACTACGACGAAGACTTCAAGGGTGAGGTGCTCGTTCGCACCGCGCTCGTGAACTCGATGAACCTGCCGGCCATCAAGACGTTCATCGAGATCGCCCGAAAGCTCGGCGCCAGGAACGAGAAGGTCGGCATCGAGGCGTTCGCCGACTTCATTCGCACGCTCGGCATCTCGAACCACGCCGACACGAACGAAGACGGCGTGCCCGACTCGCCGGTGAACCACAACTACTCCACCGCGCTCGGCTCGACGTGCCTGTTCCCGCTCGAGCTCGTGAACGTGTACTCGACCATCAACCGCCTCGGCGTGAAGAAGCCGACCCACTTCGTGCGGAAGATCGAAGACCGCTTTGGCCGCACCATCGAAGACCACACCGCGTGGGACGACCCGTGGGCCTCGCTGCAAGACCGCGTGGCGGCCGGCTACGCGCGGCTGCACGAACCGGGTGAGCAGGTGCTCTCGCCCGAGACCGCCTTCCTCGTCACCGACCTCATGCGCGGCGTGGTGCGCGAAGGCACGGGCGCCGCGGCCTCGAAGCTGGGCAAGCCGGCGGCGGGCAAGACGGGCACGACGAACGACTCGTTCGACGCGTGGTTCACCGCCTTCACGCGCGATCTCGTGACGACGGCGTGGGTTGGCTACGACCTGAACAAACACCCGCTGGGCCGCTACGAGACCGGTGGCCGCGCCGCCCTTCCCATCTGGCTCGCGTACATGACGCGCGCGCTGCAGGGCCGTGCGCAGCCCGAGTTCGAGCCCGGCAACCTCGACGTCGTGCGCCGGCGCGTCGACAAGAAGACCGGCAAGCTCGCGCAGGGCAAAGGCACCGTCGACCTGTGGTTCAAGCGCGGCACCGAGCCGGAAGACTCCGAGCCCGAAGCGGGCGCCGTCGGCACCGAGCAGTTCATGATGACGCCCTGACCCGTGCTCATCACGGCCGCCGCCCTCGTGCTCGCCAGCAGCCCCATGCTCGAGGTCTCGACGCTCTGTGAACAGGGCTCCGGGAAGGCGGTCGCGACGCCCGCCTGTGCACCGTTGCTCGAGGCGTACTCGCGCTTCCTCGCCGTCGTCGCGCGCGAACGAAAGCCCGAGAGCCTCACCATCGAGCTGCTGAAGCAGGAGTTCGTGCCCGGCCGCGTGTTGCTCGCGAGCGGCTGGAGCGACGGAGGGCATCGCCGGCTCGAGCGGCTCGTGCTGCGTGAGCTCGATGGAACGCTCGAGGTCGTGTGGCTGGTGCCTGAGCCGCGCTCCGACGACGGGGAGCATCAGCTGCTCACCGACGTCTGGGTCTCGGGCTTCGAGCCCTTCCTCACCTTCATGAAGTCGCGCGAGACGCCCGATGACTTCGGTGCGGCGCTCCCTGTGTTCCAGGCGCAGCTCCGCTCGGTGCGCTCGACGCTCGTCGCGAAGGTGGGCGAGAAGCCGTCGAGAGCGAAGCTGCTCGCGCTCACCGGTCTCTTGATGGCGATGCTCGAGAAGACCACGCCACCGAAGGCGCTGAGCGCCGCTGCCGAGATTCCCTCGAAGGCGGTGCAGGGCCTGCTGAGCGGCAAGGCGCAGGGAGCCTCACGCTGGGTGGGCGCTCCAGAGAAGTTCGAGCCGCTCGTGGTGAAGGGCGCGTCGGTGCGAGGGCTGGTGTGGGGCGGCGCCGACGAGAACTGGCTGCTGCACGTGGCCCTCACCGTCGAGCCTCGCGGCTTCACCCTCGAGCGGCGCTTCATCGCGTACGAGCAGCGCTTCATCGAGTGAGCGTCTGAGTTCTGACGGCCCCACCTCGACCCACGGGGCGGCGCAGACCCACGACCTGAACGCGCGTGTGCCCGAAAGCACGAGCGCCGATCGGCCAGCCCCGCTGCATGTGCCTTGCAGGCATCGGGCTCATGCTCCCGGAACGCTTCACGAACCCGAACTATGGGAAGGGCACCCACACCATCGACGACGATGGGCCCGACATCGAGCAGGAGGAGCAGCACGTCAAACAGTGGCTCGCGACGTTCCTCGCCAAGCCCACCGTCGAGCTGCCGCGCCTGCCGACGGTGGCGACCGAGATTCTCGAGCTCTCGCGCAAGCCGAACACGCGCATCGAAGACATCGCCTCGCTGCTCGAGCGTGAGCCGCTGCTCGCCGCGAAGGTGCTGAAGCTGGCGAACTCCGCCCTGTACGGAGCGACGTCACAGGTCGCGACGCTGAAGCAGGCGCTCATTCGGATGGGCCTCGCCCTGGTGCGCGACGTGGTGATGGAGGCCGCGTTTCAGATGACGGTGATTCGCGCCGAGGGCTTCAACGACACGCTCGACACCGTGCGCCGGCACTCGACGGCGGTGGCGTGGCTGAGCCGCTTCATCGCGCGCAACACCGCGATGGACGCCGAGAACGCGTTTCTCATCGGGCTCCTGCACGACCTCGGGCTGTCGGTGGGCCTCATCGCGCTCGCCGAGTGGCTCAAAGCGAACAAGAAGCCGCAACGCCTGCGGCCCGAGCACTGGCTGGCCGTCGAGCGCCTGCACGAAGACATCGGCGCGCAGCTGCTCGAGTCGTGGAAGCTGCCGCCCTCGCTCGTGCTCGTCGTGCGCAACCACCACCACCTCATCATCGGCGGCTACCCGCACCCGTCCGTCGCGATTCACACCATCGCCGAGCACATCGCGTACGGCGCGAGCTGGGGCGTGACGCCGACGGTGTTCCGCTCGGACGACGACATGCCGCTCGTCTCGGGCATCACCTCGATCAACGACGACGAACGCGACCGCGCGCTGAACGCGTTGAACCTGACCATGCGGCACTACGAGCAGTTCGTGCAGGACACCAAGCGCGTGCTCGAGACGCTGTCGGGGCAGTTCCAGAAAAAAGCGGCGTGACGTCAGCGATCGAGCTTCTTCAGCGTGCTCGCGGCGGCGAGGGCACTGATCGAGGCGAGCCCCATCGGCAGACACCCGACGAGCAGGCACGCGCCGCCGACGCCCAGCGGAATCATCGACAGCACCGCCGCGACGGGGCCGAGCAGACCGATGGCTCCGAGGCGCTGCAACCACGTGACGTTGGTCGCGCGCGGGCGTTTGAGCTGCACCGTCGCCGCGAGCGCGATGGCGTGCACTGACATCAGCGCCGTGGGCAGCGCGAAGAGCAGGTCTCGCAGGTCGAGCGACAGGAGCGAGGCGAGGACGAACAGCGTCGCCGGCACGTTGAGGAGCGCCGAGAACACGGCGAGCACCCAGGTGACGTTGAGCCAGGCCGTGCCGCCGCCGGGCGTGTGCTCCCGCACGTACTGCAGGTCTTCTGGCGTCAGCTCGAGCGCGTACGGGTAGCCCAGCTCGAGCCACGTCGAGAGCGCAGCGGCGCGGCAGGGCCAGTCATTCTGATCTCGAGCACGCTCGAGCACCGGGAGGCCCGCCAGCTCACGAAGGAACTCGAACACCGCGCGCGTGGAGTGTCTCGCGAGCCCGGTGATGGAGCGGTTGAGCGAGGTCGCGAGCTCGACGCTGCGGGGCGCCTCTTCGAGCCTGACGAGCAGCGCCCTCACGCGTGAGAGTTCCTCGTCGACGGAGTCGAAGACGGGGTCGGCCTGAACCACGCGCTGCTGCTCCTGCGTCACGCGTTCGAGTCTGCCCGCAGCGAGCTCGTCAGTCAGCGGCCTCACCCGCATGGGCGGCGAGCCGGCCCATCGCCCACGCCAACAGCTGTGGTGCGAACCAGGCGAGCATGCCCAACGGGCTTTCGGCAACCGCCAGCAGCGCCAACGCCATGGGAAGCAGCCACTCGATGCGCGTGAACCGGCGCAGTCGATCGACGACGAAGGAGCCTTCGAGGCCCGCCCAACTCGCCCGCGCCAGCCCCACGGCGTGCGCCGCATTGAGCATCGGCACCGGCGCCAGAATTAGGAAGGCGGGAGAGACGATGAACCCGAGCGCCACCGCCGCCACGACGACGCCGAGGTTCTGCAGGGCGGTGATGGCGGCGAACACGAAGGTGAGGTTGAGCCAGCCGTTCGCGTCGCCGCGTCTGTGCCCCCGAACGAACTCCAGCTCTTCGGGGGTGACCTCGAGGGCCCACGGGTAGCCGAGCTTGAGACGCGTGGCGATTGCCGCCGCGCGGCACGACCAGCCCTTCGAGTCCTGCGCCTGCCGCAACCCCTCGAGGCCCGACAGCTCGCGGAGCAGCTCCGACACGTCACGGCTCGGCGTTCTGGCGAGGCCGACGATGGCCTGGTTCAACGAGGTGGCGAGCGAACGATCGTGTGGCGCCGCTTCGAGACGCTCGAGCAGCAGTCGCACCCGGCCGAGCGCTTCGTCTGCTTCGGTGTCTGCGGTCGGGGCCTGGCCCTCGGTGACCCTCGTGCTCATCACGCAGCCCTGAACTTGCCCTCGTGCGCCAGCACGCGCGCCTCACCGACCAGCTTGTGCAGAATCGCGACGGTGTTGCGCTCGGCCAGCGGCCAGATGAACGCGCCCACGTCGTCGTACGCGCGCGGAACGATCTCGTCGAGGCCGACCGGCAGGCTGAACGAGCGCACTGCCTCGAGCACCTTCGCTTC
Source organism: Archangiaceae bacterium (assembly GCA_016879935.1). Taxonomy (GTDB): domain Bacteria; phylum Myxococcota; class Myxococcia; order Myxococcales; family Myxococcaceae; genus Xiheimicrobium. The sequence continues at coordinate 40,363 of JAACJQ010000091.1, forward strand.
ACGCCACGCGCGGTGCGCCAGGTACTCCTCGAGCTTCGCGACGCCATCGGAGATGACGGGGCCGTGCGAGGGGTAGAGCGCACCGAGCGGCAGTTCGCGCAGGCGCTCGAGCTGCTTCAGGTACACCGCCATGTCGCCTTCGGGCGGGTCGATGACGATGGTGCTCACCGTCGACACCATGTCGCCCACGATGCCCGCACGAGAGCGCTCGTCGACGAGACAGAGGTGGCCCGCGGCGTGCCCAGGCGTGTGCAGCACCTTCCACGTCATGGGGAGCGGGCCGTCGAGCGTGAGGCGCTCTCCGTCGGCGAGCAGGCGAGCGACCTTCACGGGTGCGCGATCGGCCGTACGCGCGTGCGCCCACACTGGCAGCTTCAACGCCTCCGAGACGAACTTCACGCCACCGACGTGGTCGCCGTGGTGATGACTGAGCACGATGGCTTTGGGTTCGTACCCGTCGGCCATCAGCTCGTGCACGACCGTCACCAGCTTCTGGCACTCGTCGTCGTCGGGAGAGCCGGGGTCGACGATGAGCAGCTCCTTCGTGCCGAGCAGGTACGCGTTCGTGTGCGTCGCGGGCGGCAGCGTCGGCGTCAGCAACGGCACGATGTGCACGCCGCGCTGAAACTCGATGTGCCTCGCGAGGTGGTTCTCGCACCACGGCGGGTTCGACAGGCGCGCCACGGCGTCGTCGGAGCTCGTGAAGCCTGCCATCACCCGCAGCGCATGCAGGTTGGGTGGGTGGAGCAACGCGCTGCCCTGCTCCCAGCGCTGGAGCGCCTCGCCCGGCCGAATCCACTCGCCACTCGCGAGCTCTCCGGGCCACACCGACGCGAGCTGTCCCTCGGGCGCCTCGACGAGGAAGAAGCGCGCGTCGAACCGCACCGGCAGATAAGGCGGCGTCACCCAACGCCCGGCCACGCGAAAGTCACTCGCGAAGAGCTGCAGGCCCCGCTCCGTGAGCCCCGCGCCGAAGTCCGCGCCGCCGAGCAGCGCTTTGCGAAAGACGTCGAGCTCGGCGACCTCGGGCCCGCGCGCGACCAGCAGGCCCGTCTCTTCGAACAGCTCCCGCGCCGCCGTGACGATGAGCCTCGCGTCGTCTCCGCTCGCGCCCTGCACCGGCACCTTCGCGTCGGCCGCGTCGACCTTGCCGCCGGGGAATGCATAGAAGCCGCCGGCGAACGAGAGCCGCTGCTCGCGCTCCAGCCAGAAGACCTCGACGCCGGTGCTGACCCGCCGGAAGACGATGACGGCTGACGCATCACGCGGCGGCTTTCCGGGAGGCGGCGGCGGCAGGCCTGCGATGGCTTCACTCATCGGCGTGGGCTCCCGTCAGCTTCGCCACGAGCGGCCTGGCGATGTCGACCTGGTCGGGGCGCACGAAGATGCGCGAGAGCAACACAGCTCCAGCGAAGCGTTGGTAGAGCGGTGTGTACGCCGAGACCTCGGTGAGGCGCCCGCTCGCGGAGTCGTGCACGCAGAGCGACGGCGTCTCGCCCTCGTCGGTGTACCGCGACAGCACGCCTCGCGACTCGAGCGTGAAGTGTTCGACACCCGCCACGTCGAGCGCCTTCGAGATCTCGGCCATGTCGTAGTCGGTGTCGCGCTCGGTGAACTGCGCCACGCGGCGAAAGCCCTTTCGCGTCACGATGCGCTCGGCCCAGCGGTTCTTCGACTTGCGCAGCGTCGTCCACAACGAGACGTCGTCACACCAGAGGAACGCGTCGGGGTCGGCGGGAATCTCGAACTCGCCCGGCGCCTCCTCGTAGTAGCGCTTGAGCATCCAATCGAAGCTCACCGAGGTGTGGTGGTAATAGACCGAGAGGAACATGTGGTACCGGCTCAGCAGGAAGTCTTCGAACGCGAAGACCGCTGCCTTCGAGAGTGCCAGCACCGCCCGCCCGTCACGCTCCGCGCACCGCAGGTTCTGCAGAATCCACTCGATGTCGTACCGGCCGTAGTTCACGCCCGTGTAGAACGAGTCGCGCTGCAGGTAGTCCATGCGGTCGGCGTCGAGCTCTCCCGACACGAGCGCGCGCAACAGCGGCGTCCAGTCGAGGCCACCGTCGCGAAAGCCCTCGACGCCGGCAGGCAGCCGACCCGTGACGAGGCCGGCGATGAGCTCGGGCGTGATGCCGTGGCGCGCGTAGACCTTCGAGAGAATCGGGGTGAGCGAGCTGTCGAGCAGCAGCTTCGCCGTGAAGTCTTCGTGCGAGGCCTGGCCCGAGTCGTCCCCCGTCCACGCGGGGAGCTTCAGCACCGAGCGCTGCGGCGCGATGGACTCCGACGCGTGGGACAACGGCATGTGGCCGAGGTCGTGGCAGAGCACCGCCAGGCGCACCGCGGCGCGGAAGCGCTCCCTGGAAGCCTCGGTCAAACTCGAGCGACTCGCGACCGCGTCGAAGAGACGTGAAGCGACGTGCATCGCGCCGAGTGAGTGGGCGTGCCGGGTGTGTGTGGCGCCGGGGAACGCGAGGTCACCGAAGCCGAGCTGCCGCACGCTGCGCAGCCGCTGGAAGAAGCGGCTGTCGATGATGGGCTTCTCGTCGTCGGTGACCGTGATGGAGCCGTGAATCGGGTCGCGAATTCTCACGGACGCAGCGATAGCAGCATCGCCGCGCCCCCGCACAGGTGAGTCACTTCGCCTTGACGAGCTTCGGGCCCAGCGCCGTGGGCCGCTTGTCTTCAGCACCCATGTTGCCGTCGGCCGGCCGCGCCCCGAGCCACATCGAGGTGCCGTCGACCTTCAGCAGGTCGTACTCGCGACCGTACTTCTCGACGCTGGCGACGAACGAGCAGCCCGTCTTCGAGACGTCCTTCGCCTGGTTCGGCACCAGCCCGCAGCCGTCCATGCCGAAGTTCTTCGCGACCGCGTCGTCAGCCTTGAGGGTGATCTTCTTGCTGGCGAAGTCGAACGACGCCTCGCTCGCGCCAACCACGGTCTCGGACGGCTTCGTCGCCTGCCACGGCCCCTCGAACTCCATCGCGAGGAGCGGGGTCTTCAGGGCCTGGTCTGCATGAATGGTGAAGGTGAGCCGCCAGCGCTTGTCGGTGAAGGTGAAGTCACGGGTGGCGAAGGAGCCATTGCCGAGGTCTTCGGCGGCCTCGCTCTTCCACCGGCCGGTGGCGAGCTTGCGAAGGTCGGGAGCAGCTTCTGCGAACGACGACAACGAGAGCACGGCGATCAGCACCAAGCGGGTCATGTGGAGTCTCCAGAGGGTTGAACGGCACGCCCAACCTGCGCCCGCCCTGCACATGACGCCACTGCATGGTATCGATACCAATCATGAACAGCCTTCATCAGGTCGACCTGAACCTCTGGGTCGTGCTCGGCCACCTGCTCGAGACGGCGAGCGTCTCGGACACGGCGCGGCGGCTGGGCCGCACGCAGTCGGCCGTGAGTCATTCGCTCGCGGCGCTGCGGCAGACGTTCTCAGACCCGCTCTTCGTTCGGGTGGGCGCGAAGCTCGAGCCGACGACGCGCGCCAGGCAGCTCGAGCCGCTGGTGCGCACGGCCCTCGAGAACCTGCAGTCGACGCTGGTGCCCGGCGACGCGTTCGAACCGGCCCGCCTGCGCCGCACCTTTCGCATGTTCCTCTCGGACTATGGGCAGATGGTGTTGCTCGGGCCGTTGCTGCGCAGGCTCGAGCGCGTGGCGCCGCACGTGGTGCTCGACGTCACCTTCAAGGCCGACGCGGGCCCCGAGCTCGCGCGCGACGTGCAGGCGGGCCGCTGCGATCTCTCGGTGGGGCCGCCACTCGAGTCGCTCTCGGGTGTGCTCACCCAGCCGCTCTTCGACGACACCAACGTCTGCGTCGTGCGCGCCGCACACCCGTTCGCGAAGCAGCCGACCGCGAAGGCCTGGGCCAGGCTGCGTCACGTCGTGGCCTCACCGCGTGGAGCGATGCGTGACTTCGTCGACGACGCGCTCGAGCAGAAGGGGCTGGCGAGAACCGTCGTCGCACGCGTGCCGCACTTCATGGCGGCGCTCGAGCTCGTCGCGCAGACCGACGCCGTCACCGTCGTACCCGAGCGCCTCGCGAGGGTCTGGGCGTCTCGCCACGTGCGGCTCATCGAGCCTCCACTCCCCTTGCCGGCCTTCACGATGAGCTGGTTCGTCCCGGAGGTGGCGCGGACCGACCCCGCGAACATGTGGCTGCGCAGCGAGCTCAAGCGCGTGGTGCCCGCTTCGACGGCGAGACGGTGAGGCGCATCGCGACCAACTCGTGCTGCGTTTCACTTCCGACGCGTCGATGGCGTGTGGTACGGACCTCGCCCACTCGATGTTCGTCACGATTCTCCACAATCAGGACCACGCGCTGCTCGAAGACGACCCGGGTCGTGAAGCGCGCGCCGACGTGGTGAACGTGGCCGCCGCCATGGCCGACGCGCTCTCGGGTGGCCGGCGCCGCGTCGAGGTGAAGCCGGTCGACGACGTGGTGTCGCTCGCCGACGTGCTCACCTCGAAGCCCGACGTCGTGTTGAACCTGTGCGAGTCGCTCGGCGCCGACAGCCGCGGTGAATCGCTGGTGCCCGCGATGCTCGAGCTCTCGGGCGTGTGCTTCACCGGCTCCTCGTCGCTCTCGCTCGCGCTGTCGCTGCACAAGAACAAGGCGAAGGAGATTCTGCGCGCGCGTGGCGTGCCGACGCCCGGCGCGGTCGTCATCTCGCGCATCGAAGAGCTCGTCGGCGTCGACCTCGCCTTTCCGCTCATCGTGAAGCCGTCGCGTGAAGACGCCTCGGTGGGCATCGACTTCGACTCCGTCGTTCACGACCGCGCGAGCCTGGGCAAAGCCGTCAACCGCGTGCTGCGCACCTTCCGCCAGCCGGTGCTCGTCGAGCAGTTCATCGATGGCCGCGAGATCTACGTGCCGCTGCTGGGCAACGAAGGCCGCCGCGCGCTGCCGCTCACCGAGATTCAGTTCGGGGCCGCGTTCGCCGACAAGCCGCGCATCGTCTCGTACGAGGCGAAGTGGAACACCGAATCTCCCATCTGCATCGACAGCCCTTCGCGGCTCGTCGAGCTGCCCGAGAAGCTCCGGGCCCGCTGTGTCGACGTCGCGCTCGCGGCGTTCGATGCGCTCGAGTGCCGTGACTACGGCCGCGTCGACGTGCGCCTCGACTCGAAGAACGAGCCGTGGGTCATCGACATCAACCCCAACTGCGACCTGCACCCGCAGGCCGGCTTCGCCCGCTCCGCGCTCGCGGCGGGTCTCTCATACGGCGATCTCGCGCTGCACCTCGTCGAGCTCGCTCAGGAACGCCACCATGGACATCCGACCCGTCGTCTCGCAGGACCGGACGCAGCTCGAAGGGCTGCTGCGCCGCATCGAGACGTTCACGGCCGACGAGGTGGACTGCGCGCTCGAGCTGATCGACGGCGCCAGCCAGCCGAATAACAAGGACTACCAGGTGCTCGTCGCCGCGCGCGACGGGAAGATCGTCGGCTACGTCTGCTACGGCCCCACGCCGATGACCGATGGCACCTTCGACCTCTACTGGATCGCGTCGGACCCGAACGTGCGTGGCCAGGGCGTCGGTGCGGCGCTGGTGAGCGCGATGGAAGGCGACATTCGCCGCCGCAAGGGCCGCATCATTCGCGTCGAGACGAGCGCGCTCGAAGCCTACGGCCCGACCCGCGGCTTCTACGCGGCCATGCAGTACAAAGAAGAGTCGCGGTTTCGCGACTTCTACAAGCCGGGCGAAGACCTGATCATCCTCGCCAAGCGCATGTGAATTCGACCCACGCCTGACCGTCAGGCGGAGCGTGGCCCTCGTCGAACCAGCCAGCCCGAAAGCCCGTGGTAGCGTGCGCCCACTCATGCGCCGCATCGTCACGCTCGCCCTCCTCCTCGTCAGCTCCTTCGCGTTCGCGCAGAAGGCCGCGCCGCTCTCCGACGCGCTCACCGTCTCGCGCCCGAAAGAGGGCGAGTACTTCGGCGTCTACCTGCAGAACCAGAAGGTCGGGTGGATGTACGTGTCGGTGAAGCTGAACGCGGCCGGCGACCAGGCCATCAGCCTCAACGAGCTGCACTTCCGCGCGAAGGTCGGCACGCGAATCAGCGAGCGCGTGATGCGCGAGACGAAGGTGTTCGAAGCCAGGCCGGGCGGCAAGCTGCTGTCGCTGCGCCTCGAGCAATCGGGTGACGGCGGCGACCAGACGCTCGACGGCCTCGTGGTGAAAGAGGGGCTGAAGATCATTCGCACGCGCCCCGGCCAGAAGGACGACACGCTGATGCTCGCGATGCCGAAAGAGGTCGTCGAAGACGCCGACCAGGCGCGCGTGGCGCTCAAACGCAACGCGCCGTTCGAGGGCATCATCACCGACACCACCGACCTCAAGCAGTACCCGGTGCGCACCACCGTCGGTGAGACCGAGACCCGCACGATTCGCGGCGTGAAGGTGAAGCTGAAGCGCGCCATCACCATCAGCGAGAAGGAGAAGGTGCCGACCGAGGCCTTCGTCGACGAGCAGGGCCGCATGGTCGAGGTGCGCTTCGGGCCGACGATGATGGCGATGCGCGAGGCAGAAGATCAGGCCAAGCGGTTCGACCTCGTCGAGGTGTTCGCGCTCACCCGCGTGAAGCTGCCGAAGCCGCCGCCGCCCGAGGTGCGCTCGATTCCCGGCTCGATGACGATGGTGATGAGCGGGCTGCCCGAGCGGTTCCAGGTGCAGACGTACCGGCAGAGCTACGAGAAGATCGACGACAAGCGCGTGGCGGTGAAGCTGTCGGCCGCGCTGCCGAAGACGAAGCTGGTGCGACCGCTGGCCGACCCGAACGGTGGCAAGAACCTCGAGAGCGACATCGTGGTCGAGGCGGCGGCGCCCGAGATCGTGAAGCAGGCCAAACTCATCGTCGGCAACGAGAAGGACGCGTACGCGGCGGCCAAGAAGATCGGCAAGTGGGTGAACGAGCACCTCGTGAAGGACTACGGCTCGTCGAGCGATCGCGCGACCGACGTGCTCAAGACGATGAAGGGAGACTGCACCGAGCACTCGCTGCTGACGGTCGCGTTGCTCCGGGCCGCCGGCATTCCCGCGCGGCGCGTCGATGGCGTGGTGTACCTGATGAACGAAGACCAGGTGCCGGCGCTCTACTGGCACGAGTGGGTCGAGGCCTACGTCGGAGAGTGGACGCAGCTCGACCCGACCTTCGGCCAGGACGTCGCCGACGCCACGCACTTCAAGGTTGGTGAAGAAGGCAGCGCCGAGATCACGCCCCTCATCGGCAGCCTCGTCGTCACCGACGTGCGGTGAACGCGCGAGTCGGTCGCTTCGAACTCCTCGAGCGGCTCGGCCATGGCGGCATGGGCGAGGTCTTTCTCGCGCGCGCCGATGGAGCATCGTCGGTCGTCGTCTTGAAGCGGCTCTTGCCGCACCTCGCGCATGACCGGGAGCTGGGCCGGCAGTTTCTTCGCGAAGCCGGCATCGCGGCGCGCCTCGTTCATCCCCACATCGCGCGCGTGCTCGAGCTGGGAGAAGCAGGCGGCACCTTCTTCTTCACGATGGAGTTCATCGAAGGGCGCTCGCTGAACGCCGTCGGTCCTCTTCCCTTCGCGCCCGCGGTTCGCGTGATCGCCGATGCAGCGGAGGCGCTCGACGCAGCGCACTCGGCGACCGATGCGTCGGGCCGGCCCCTCGGCGTCGTGCACGGTGACGTCACGCCTCGCAACCTCATCGTCGGCACCGATGGCTCCACGCGGCTCATCGACTTCGGGCTCTCGAAGTTGAAGGAGCACCGTGACGAGGACTCGCTCGGCGGAACGTACGAGTACATGGCGCCAGAGCAGGCGCTCGAAGGCGTCACCGATTCGCAGACCGATCAGTTCTCGCTCGGCGTCGTGTTCTGGGAGCTGCTGACCGGGCGGCGCTTGTTCGGCGGCGACTCCGACGTGGCGACGATCGATCAGGTGGTCGAAGGCCGGGTCGCGCCTTCGGGCACGGCGTTCGACGACGTGGTGATGCGCATGCTCGAGAAGGAGCCGAGCCGTCGCTTCGCTCGCTGCGGCGAGGTGGCGACGCTGCTCGAGCGCTGGTTGTCGGAGCAGCGCGCGGTGAACGTTCGCGCCGAGCTCGGCCAGCGCGTGAGCGTGAAGCAGCGCGTGTCGAAGGTGGCGCCATCGGTCGTTCCTCACGTCACCGCCGAAGTGACGGACGGCGACCAGGTGGCGTTGCAGGTGCTGGCGCGGCTCTCACAGCCGATGACGCTGGAGGCGCTGGAAGCCGCCATCGGCCTCGATGCCGCGCAGGCGCTGGTCGAGCGAGGCCTGGTGCAGCGCCACGACGACGGCACGTTCAGCGTCGGGTAGCGCACGCTCGTTCGTCAGCGGCGCATGCGAATCGTCTCGATCGAACCACAGCCCTTCTTTCGACTCCGGTACCTGAACGCTGCGCGCGGCGGGGGCACCGAGAGCCAGCTGCTGCCGTTTCATCGCGGCACGGTCGACGGCTTGCCATCGCCGCTCGAGGCGTTGGTGCTGACCGCTGACCTGCAAGGCGTCGTGCCGGATCCACTCACGCGCGAAGCGGTGCTGCTCGGCGTGGCCGTCGTCGACGCGCTCACCGAGCTCGACGTTCCGCCGCTCGAGAGCTGCGGTGCCCTGCTGGCGGGCGATCTGTACTCGGTGCCCGAAGCGAATCGGCGTGGTGGCTTCGGCGACGTGAAGCCCGTCTGGAGCGCGTTTGCCTCTCGGTTTCGCTGGGTCGCCGGCGTCGCGGGCAATCACGACGACGTCACGCGCGTGAAGAACCTGCCGAACACCGACGTGCTCGACGTGAACGTCATCGAGCGTGACGGCTTGCGAATCGGTGGTGTCGGGCTCATCGCGGGAAACCCGAACAAGCCAGGCCGACGCAGCGAACAGGAACAACTCGAGGGCCTCGAGCTCGTCATGTCAGCGAATCCCCACCTCGTCGTGCTGCACGAAGGCCCGTCAGGACCCGAGGGCTTTCCGGGCAACGCCGACCTCGACACGGGCACGACGTTCACCGTCTGCGGGCACGTTCACTGGCCGAGCGCACGCTGGGCCGACGATGCCTCCGTCGTGAACGTCTGCGAACGCGTGCTCGTGCTCACGGCTGCGCCCACGCCTTGAGCACCACCGTCTCGACGTCGACCGGGCCCTTCTGGTCCTTCATCACGGCCCGCCACTCGTCGGGTGACTCGGCGAACGCTTCACGTTCGAACGACGGCCCACCCCAGAGCTGCAGGTGCAGCTGAAACACGACGAGCCCCGTCGCTCCGGGAGCTTCGACCGCGCGAACAGCCTGTACGAGCGCGCTCACCGTGGCGGGAGGGAGCGGCGTCGTCTTCGCAGGCGTGACCCACACCCGGCTTCCGTCTTCTTTCACGGCGACGGTCAACGTCACTCCGGCCGGCGTGCCGGTCTTCGAGGGCAGCGCCGCGATGACTGCCGCGAGCAGGCGCTTCGCGTAGCCCGACAGCCCGGCCACCGTGATGCGAGCGCCCATGACGTCTTCGGGCTGCAGCAGTTGGAGCGCCTTCAGGTCAGCGACAGCCACTTCAGTTGGCGGCTTCGGCGCGGGCGTGTCGGCGCACCCCTTCTTCTCGGCATAGACGAGCCTCCAATCGGCTCCCTCGGATTCGACCTTCGCGCACAGGCACTTGCCGGCGAGCTCGGCGGCGGTGAAGCACGGGCTCGTGAGATCCTCGATCCACGCTGGCGTCGTTCCCGTCGAGTCGAGGCTGACGACCCACTTCCGCTCCTTCGATTCGACGATGAACACGGGCTCGGTGATGTCCCACGCGATGAACGGCCAGATGAGCTTCATCTCCTGCGGGGCCATCGGCCGAATCTTCACGGGTGAGGTCGGCGCAAAGTCACGCAGCAGCCCCAGCAGCGCGCGCGACTCGTCGGGCGTTCGAGAGCCGTAGCTCTGCATGTCGGCCATCGTCTCGCCGAAGGGAATCTTCGCCGTCACCTTGAGGAACCCGCTCATGTCGAGCCGCGCGAGCCGCTGACCGAGAAACGGCCCGAGCATGACCACGCCCTTCTCGGGAACCTTCGCGTTCAACGTCGGCGGTGTGCCGGTGAACATCGCAGCGAGCGTGGCCTTCGCCCTGGCGTTCACCTCGGGCGAGGCGGTCACGTACTTCACGCCGGCGGGAACCTTCGGGCTCGCTGCGCCGGCAACGCCTGCCATCAGACACGTCAGAGCGAACTCGCGCATGGACGGGTGACCATGCCACCTCGTAGGTTCTTTCGTCCCTCGTTCGACGGAGCGTGCATGCGTCAATGTCTCGGGTGTGGCGGTCTGGTGCCGACGGAAGCCACCGACTGCCCCAACTGCGTGGTGAGTGCGAAGGCGAGCGGCGTCGTGCGAAAGGTCGTGCTCGCCGCCGGCACCGTCGCGCTCATGTCGTCGTGTTTCGTCGCCCAGCCGGTGTACGGCATTCCCTGTACGAGCAAGCAGGTCGACGGCGGAACCACTGGCTGTCCCGGTGAGTGCACGACGCTCAACCCCGACGGCGGAGATCCCCGCAAGGACCCGAGCAACACGGCCTGCTACGTCGACGGTGGCGTGCCCTGACGCGTGACGAGCTGCTGAGGCGTGTCGAGGTCGGCGCTCCGCATCACCCGCACTACGTCGTCTGGGAGCTGACGCTCGCGTGCGATCAGCGCTGTCTGCATTGCGGTTCGCGGGCCGAGCACGCGCGCCCAAATGAGCTCACCACCGAGCAGGCCCTCGACGTCGTCGAGCAGCTCGCCCGCATGGGCGCGTGGGAGGTCACGCTCATCGGCGGTGAGGCGTACCTGCACCCGGGCTTTCTCGACGTGGTGCGCGCGCTGAGGCGCCACGGCGTTCGTCCGACGCTGACGACGGGGGGGCGCGGCGTCACGCCTGAGCTCGCGGCGCAGCTCGTAGAGGCGGGCCTGCACTCCGCGTCGGTCAGCATCGACGGCCTCGAGTCGACGCATGACCTCTTCCGTGCGACCCGCGGCAGCTTTCAGTCGGCGCTCTCGGCGCTCGCGAACCTGCGGTCGGTCGGCATCACCACCGCCGTGAACACGAACTTCAACCGGCTGAACGTGAGCCAGGTCGACGCGCTCTACGAGCTCGTGAAAGCCAACGGCGCCTCGTCGTGGATGTTGATTCTCACCGTGCCGCTGGGCCGTGGCGCCGACCGCCCCGACATGCTGCTCCAACCGTGGGACCTGCTCGAGCTGATGCCCGCGTTCGCGCGCGCGAAGGAGCGAGGCCTGAGCGACGGCATCATGGTGATGCCGAGCAACACCGTGGGCTACTTCGGGCCCGAAGAGACGTTGCTGCGCTCCCAGGAGCGCGGCCAGGGTGTGCACTTTCAAGGCTGCGTCGCGGGCCGCTACAGCCTCGGCATCGAAGCCGACGGCGCGGTGAAGGGGTGCCCCTCGCTCCAGACGAGTCACTACGTCGGTGGTTCGCTGAAGACCGACTCGCTCGAAGCCATTTGGAAGACGAAGCCGCTCGCCTTCGCGCGCACGCGCACCGTCGACGACCTCTGGGGCTTCTGTCGAACCTGCCCGTTCGCGAAGCAGTGCCTCGGCGGCTGCACGTTCATGTCGCACGCGTACCTCGGGCGGCCGGGCAACAACCCGATGTGTCACTTCCGCGCGCGCTCGCTCGCCGCCGACGGCCGGCGGGAGCGGCTGGTCTTCAAAGAAGCGGCACCCGGAGCGCCCTTCGACAACGGGCTGTTCGAGATCGTCGAAGAAGCGTTCGACGCGCCCGACCCACGACCACCGACGCCTGGCGCGCTCGTCAGGAAGCGGTGAGCAGGCGCTCCAGCTCGGCCACGGTCGACACCGGCGCCTGACAGGCAAAGGAGCGACAGAGGTACGCAGCGACCTCTGTGCGTGCGGGCCGGCCTTCGAGCACCTCGCGAATGACCGCCGCAACTGGAGCGCCCGTCACGTGCGCGTGCAACGCCACCGTCGGCAGGTATGTCTTCGCGAAGAAGTTCACGAACGGCGCGAGCGATGGCTGGGCTCCGACGACCGTCACTTCGGGCGCTCCATCGACGAGCGCATCGGCCGCGAGCCACAGGTGCCCGACCGCCATCGGCTGCTTCGTCAGCTCACCGTGCACCTGCTCGAGATAGAGCCGTGCCTGCTCGAGGTGTCGCGTTCTTCCCGTGAGCGCGCCGAGCGTCACGAGCGCCTCGGTCAGCGTCGATGCACCCGAGGGAAACGCGTTGTCGTGCAGCACGTACGTCGGCACCAACAGCTCGCCCTGCCCCTTCGGCGCCGCGAGCCACGCGCGCTTCGACTCGTCCCAGAAGGACGTGACCGAGAGGTCGACGAGCTGCTCCGCCGCCTCGAGGTACCGCGGCTCGAACGTCGCCTGGTACAGCGCGACCAGCCCCGAGGCGACGTCGCCGTAGTCCTCCAGCATGCCCTCGATGCGCGCCACGCCGGAGTGGAACGACCGCCACAGCCCACCATCGGGCCGTCGCATGCGACTCAACACGAAGTCGGCCGCGCGCCGCGCCATCGCGAGCCAGTCAGGGCGACCGAACACGCGCGACGCGAACGCGAGCCCTCGAATCGTCAGGCCGTTCCACCCCGCGAGCACCTTGTCGTCCGTTCCAGGCCGCACCCGCCGGGAGCGCACCTCGAGCAGCTTCTGCTTCGCGCGCGTGAGCGTCTCGTTCACGTCATCGGAGCCGACGACCTCGAGCACCGACGCACCATGTTCGAAGTTGCCGCCCGGCTTCACGCCGAAGTGCGTTCTGACGGCCTGCGACTCCTCCGACGTCAGCACCGCGTCGAGCTCGTCGACGCGCCAGACGAAGAACTTCCCTTCTACACCTTCGCTGTCGGCGTCGTGCGCCGCGAAGAACGCGCCCTCTGGCGAGGTCATCTCACGCGAAAGCCACGCGACCGTCTCTTCGACCGTCTTCTTCCACAGCGGCCTCGGAGCCACCTGCCACGCCTCGGCGTACAGATGAATCAGCTGCGCGTTGTCGTAGAGCATCTTCTCGAAGTGCGGCACCAGCCAGCGCTCGTCGACGCTGTAGCGATGGAAGCCGCCTCCGAGTTGGTCGAACACCCCGCCCTTCGCCATGCGCTCGAGCGTCAGCAACGTGGGCTTCAGAACCGACTCGTCCCGAGTGCGCGCGAAGCCACGCAGCATGAGCGCGAGGTTCATCGGGTTGGGGAACTTGGGGCCGCGCGTGCCGAAGCCACCGAACTCGGGGTCGACGCGAGACGCGAGCGTGCGCGCAGCGGCCACCACGTCTTCGGGTTTGAGACTCGCGGGCGCCACTGCATCGAGGCCCCACGCCGCGTACTCGGTGAGGCCCTGCTCGAACTGCTCGGCCTGCTGCAGCAACTCGGCGCGCTCCTTCGCCCACGCCTCGGCGATGCCCGACAACAACGGCTCGAACCCGGGCAACCCATGCCGCGGGCCGGGCGGAAAGTACGTGCCGCCGTAGAACGGCTTCTCCTCGGGCGTGAGGAACACCGTCAGCGGCCAGCCTCCGCCGCGCCCCATCAACTGCACGACGCCTTGATAGAGGTGGTCGAGATCGGGCCGCTCCTCGCGGTCGACCTTGATGTTCACGAAGTGCGCGTTCATCACGGCGGCGGTCGCGGGGTTCTCGAACGACTCGTGCGCCATCACGTGGCACCAGTGACAAGCGGAGTAGCCGACCGAGAGCAGAATCGGCTTCTGCTCACGCTTCGCCTTCTCGAGCGCCTCGGCGCCCCACGGGTACCAGTCGACGGGGTTGTCGGCGTGCTGCCGCAGGTAGGGCGAGGTCTCGGACGCGAGCCGGTTGGGCATGCGCCCTGTTAACCGCCGCGAGGCCGACGCGCCTCAGCGATAGAGCTGCGGAACGCGCGAGGCGTTGACGACGTGCGCCCAGTCGACGGGCTCCACGCGCGCGCCTTCACGCGGGTTGTCGGTGCCCATCGAGCGGCCGTTGCCCAGGTAGATCTCGATGTGCGACGCCTTGCCCGGGCCGATGCCGCGGCTGTTCGGGTAGTGAATGAAGAGCAGGTCGCCCGGCTTGAGCTGCGAGCGTGACACGCGCGAACCCGCGAACCGCGCCTGGTAGCCAGCGGCCGTCGTGCGGCTGTCGGCCACGCCCGCCTGCTTGAGGGCGTAGTGAATGAGACCCGAGCAGTCGAACGCGCGCGGCCCTTCGGCGCCGAAGACGTACGGCTTGCCCGTCTGCGCGACCGCGCTGTCGATGAAGCGCTGCACCCTCGCCGGTGCCGAGCCGTGCCCCGGGTTGACCGGCCCGGGGCCGGTCGGGGCGAAGTCGCTCTTGCCATCGAAGTACTTCGAGCTGCTCGAGCCGAAGAGCTTCTTGCTGGTGTGCGCTCCGACGACGCCATCGGCGCTCAGGTGCTTCGCGTGCTGGTACCGCTGCACCGCCGCCTTCGTCTTGCGGCCAAAAACGCCATCGATGCCACCCGGGTCGAACCCCGCGGCCTTGAGCGTTTTCTGCAGGCGGCTGACGTCAGAACCACGCGTTCCCACGGTCAACATGAAGGCTCCTTGCTGAAGACACCTGATTGTCGGGGCCTGTGCGTGCTCATCCTCCAGCGGCCCTGCAAACAGGCCTGACGATCCGCTCCGAATTTCCACGCTCATTTCCGCGGCCGCTGTGGCGAGATGGCCGGCATGTCGCGCGACGTGCAGCACTTCGAGGCCCTCGGTCGTCTGCTGGAGCTCGAGCGGCGCGCTGAACGTGAACGCCTTGCCACCGAGAAGGCGGCGCTCCCGCTGGCAGAGCTCGAAGCGCGCGGCATCGTGGTGCTCGACGTCGAGTCCGTGGAGGAGCGCATCGGCCTCGGCGGCCGCACGCTCGTCACCTTCGCGCGTGAAGACAAACGCTGGCTGCGCTCGAAGCTGCACACCGGCGACGTGGTGACGGTGAGCCCGCGCAAGGCCCCGGTCGACGCTCCGCCCAGCGGCATCGTGACGCGCGCCACGCGGCAGCAGCTCGAGATCGCCTTCGACCGCCACCCGCCCCCGTTCGTCGATGAAGGCCGCCTGCGCATCGACCTCGTCGCCAACGACGTCACCTTCGACCGCGCGCGCGGCGTCTTGAAGAAGCTCTCCGAGATGACCCACGGCCTCGCGAGAGACCGGCAGCAGCTGGTGCTCGGAGCCATGGCGCCGCGCTTCGAGAAGCGCCCGGCCTTCACCCCGTCACGCCCGCTCAACCCCGAGCAGCTCGACGCCGTCTCCCTCGCGCTCTCGGCCCGCGACGTCGCGCTCGTGCATGGGCCGCCCGGTACGGGAAAGTCGACGGTGCTCGCGGAGATCGCCGTGCAGTGCGTGAAGCGCGGCCAGCGCCTGCTCTGCACCGCCGCCAGCAACGCCGCGGTCGACCACCTGCTCGAGCTCTGTCTCGACGCCGGGCTCGAGGCGATTCGGGTTGGCCACCCCGCGCGCGTGTTGCCACACCTGCAGCAGCACACGCTCGACCTGCTCGTCGAAGACCACGACGACCGCATCACCGCGCGGGAGATGTTCGACGAGGCCTTCGAGCTGCTCGGCTACGCGAGAAAGCAGCAGACCCAGGGCCGTAGCCGCACGCGCTTCTCGAACGCCCGCGCCGCGAAGAGCGATGCCTACGCGCTGATGGATGACGCGCGCGTGCTCGAACGAAAGGCCGTCGAGGCGGTCATGGGTCGCGCACAGGTCGTCTGCGCGACGTTGTCGATGCTCGATGGGCATGTGCTCGCGAATCGGTCGTTCGACGTGGCGCTGCTCGATGAAGCGACGCAGGCGCTGGAGCCGCTCGCGCTCGGCGCCTTCCTCAAAGCGCCCACCGTCATTCTCGCGGGTGACCCGAAGCAGCTCGCCGCGACCGTCATCTCGATGGAGGCGAAGAAGCAGGGCCTGGGCACGTCGTTGTTCGAGCGCGTGCTGAAGGACTTCGGCGACGACGTCAAACGCATGCTGAAGGAGCAGCACCGCATGAACGAGAAGCTCATGCGCTTTCCCTCGCGGGAAATGTACTCGGGTGAATTACGCGCCCACCCTTCCGTCGAAGGCCGCGTGCTCTCGGCCGTGTTGCCCTCTGGCGCCGTCGTCGACGCGCCGCCGATGCTGTTCCTCGACACCGCCGGCAAGGGCTTCGACGAGTCGCGCGAGCCCGGCACCGAGTCGTTGCGCAACGAAGGTGAAGCCGGTCTCGTGGGGGCCCGCGCGCGCGAGCTGATGGCGGCCGGGCTTGCTCCCGAAGACCTCGCCGTCATCACGCCCTACGCGGCGCAGGCGTCGCTCATTCGTGAGCAACTCACCGATGTGCCGACGCTCGAGGTCGACACCATCGACGCGTTTCAGGGCCGCGAGAAAGAGGCCGTGCTCCTGTCGCTGGTGCGCAGCAACGGAGAGCAGCAGGTGGGCTTTCTCGAAGACCTTCGCCGCATGAACGTCGCCATCACCCGCGCGAAGCGTCACCTCTTCGCCGTCGGAGACAGCGCGACGCTCACCGGCCATGCCTTCTACGCGCGCTTCATCGAAGAGGCGCAGACCCAGCAGGGCTACCGTTCGGCGTGGGAATGGAGCCCGGGAGAACCGTCGTGAAGCGCATTCTCGGAGTGGTGGTGATGGTGGCGGTCGCGGGCTGTGGGCCCACGACGATGGTCGACTTCTGCAAGGAGACGGCGTCGCGTACGTGCAAGCGGCTGTTCCAGTGTGGAGGCGAATCAGCCACCTCGGTCTACGCCGACGTCGAAGCCTGCACCGCCGACATGCAGATGAAGACGAAGTGCGAGCTGTTCACCGACTACCCGTGTGACATCGACGCCTCGAAGGCCAACGCGTGTCTGTCGGCGGTCGACCAGTTTCCCTGCACGTCGATGAGCGCCGAGTCGGCCGCCGCGGCATCGGCGCCGTGTCGAGACCCGGGCATCTGCAAGCTGCGCCCGGGCGTCATTCAGTGTCGCGGCAACAACAACAGCTCGACGAACAACATCTGCAGCTACACGCGCGACCAGTGCACCGATGGAAAGACGTACGCCATCACCTGCAACGCCGGCGCGTGCACCTGCTCCACCGATGGGGCGAACGGCGCCACGTTCCAGGATGCGAGCTTCTGCAACAAGTCGTCGCAAGACCGCTCGGCGTTGCTCAAGTCGAAGTGCAACGTGACGGTGTTCTGAACCACGCCCCGGCGACGTTGGCTCGCGACGGCGAAATCGAACCGGGAAACCGTGAGACGAAGCCCCAAGCGAGCCTGAGGAGCGGGGGCTCCGTCTGATGACTGCTGAACCACGCCCCTGCGACGTTGGCTCGCGACGGCGGAGTCGAACCGGGAAACCGTGAGACGAAGCCCCAAGCGAGCCTGAGGAGCGGGGGCTCCGTCGATGACTGCTGAACACGGCCCGGCGAGGTTGGCTCGCGACGGCGAAGTCGAACCGGGAAACCGTGAGACGAAGCCCCAAGCGAGCCTGAGGAGCGGGGCTCCGTCGATGACTGCTGAACACGCCCCGGCGACGTTGGCTCGCGACGGCGGAGTCGAACCGGGAAACCCGTGTTTCACGGGTGGGCTGATTGTGTAGGGTGCACGCCAGCATGCGCCTCTCGTCAACTGCCGTCGTGTTCGTGCTGGCCGCCGTCTCGGGCTGCACCTGTGGCCCTACGTCTCGTCCCTGCGCGTCGACCTCCGAGTGCGGCTCAGGTCAGGTCTGCGTCGGCGGGCAGTGCCGCGCAGGCTCGACGGGTGGCGGCTCGAGCGGCGTCGGTGGAGGCATCAGCGGCACGGGCGGCGGCTCGAGCGGCACCGGTGGCGGCGTCAGCACCGCTGGCGGAAACGCGGCTGGCGGCACCGGCTTCGGCGGCGGTGATCCGTTCGAAGAAGACGCGGGCCAGGTCGACGCGGGCATCAGCGACTACGACGGCGGCTGCGGGCCCATCATGCCGGGCAACCCGCCCTTCCCGCGGCAGTGCTCGGCGGGCACCACCAACGAATGCGGCGGCCCGACCGACTCCTTCCTCACCTCACGCGGCGTCGCTGCGGCGCGGCTGAACGGCAACCAGGGCAACGGCTTCGACGACGACTGCGACGGCCTCGTCGACGAGGGCTGCCTCTGTCTGCAGGGCGGCACCACGAAGGACTGCTACCTGGTTCCTGCGACGCAGGTCGACCCGAACACCTCGCAGCCCGTGGGCTGGTGCACCAGCAACGCAAAGGGCTCGGTCGACTGTTCAGGCACCGAGATCACCACCTGGTCTGGCGTGTGCCGTGGCGCCCAGCGCCCCCAGGTCTACGACTCGTGCGCGCCCGGAGACTTCGACTGCGACGGCCTCTCAGGCAACAACCAGACGGCCGGCTGCAACTGCCCCACGCAGGTCGAGTGCCCCACCGCGCCGCTCGTGCTCGCGCCGTACCCCAACCCCGCGGCGTTGCCCCAGCTCGACGGCACCCAGTGGATCAAGGACGTCGCGATGCGGGGCATGGCCCGTGACTGGACGTGGACCGTGCTTGGCGGTGACTGCGACAACGTGCTGCCGTTCCCGACCTTCGCGCTCTACTCGGCGGCGAACTCGAGCTCGGGCCGCATCGGCACGCGCACGCCCGTGCGCTTCGACATGACGACGATGCCCAACCGCTACGTCGCTGCGCCCGGCCAACCGCTCATCGCCATTCAAGCCTCGCGCGGCGTCATGCCCGGCGCGGGCGTCGTGTACCCGGCCTTCGGCCTCTCGGGTGACTACCTCGTGCAGGGTGAGTTCACGCTCAACGGCACCCGCTACGTGTGCACCCAGCGTGTCGAAGTGCGCGCCCCCGGCATTCGCGCCGAGCTCTGCTGGGACTCGGTGGGTGGCACCAACGGGCCGGGCAACGACATCGACCTGCACTTCGCGCGGCTCCAGGGCGCGAACTGCGGCAACAGCCAGGGCTGGAACCTGACCTGCTCCAACGGCACGGGCGGCCCCTACCAGGACTGCTACTACAACGGCGCGAGCGGCTGCCCGTCAGGCGACCCGCGCTGGGGCTACGCCGATTCGGCGGCTTCGACGTGTCACGGCTGGTCGAGCCGCCGCACCGCCGCCAACTGCACGAACCCCCGCCTCGACCGCGACACCGTGCGGTGCAACCGCTCCATCGACGACCCGACGCAGGCCAGCTACTGCGGCCCCGAGAACATCAACCTCGACAACCCGAACAACGGAGACACCTTCGTCATCGGCGTCACCCACTACCAGAACTACACCAGCGGCCCCGAGTCGAAGCCGCACGTGAACGTGTACTGCAACGGGCGGCGCGTGCTCTCGGTCGGGTACAACCCGGCGACGATGCAGCAGTGGCCGCTGCTCCGCACGCCGGGCGCCGACGACAGCGGCGACTTCTGGACGGCGGCGCTCGTGAAGGCCAACGTCACGGCGGGCAACCTCACCTCGTGCGACGTCACGCCGATTCCGTCGCGTCACGCTGATCCGACCCGTGATGGGCCCGTGGCGATGCCCGGCGCAGGAACGGGTGCGTGCGTCGACTCGTTGATGAACCAGACGCCGGCTCCCAACCAGTTCAGCTTCACCAGCCGCCGCTTCATCGACAACGCCACGACCCAGGGCGGAGCCGTCGGCACCATGCCGATGATGCCCACCCAATGGTGCAAACACTGATCAGCCCGCTCTGCAGAAAAGTGTGAGCCCGCGTGTGCAGCGGGTGCACGCACGCCTGTGGGGCGCTCCAACCCTTCGAAACGCCTCGCGCGCCGCACGGCATGGGTCGTGCTCTCGAACGTCTCCCGTCATGGAGACTTCGACCTTGCCCACCCTGGAGCAGCTCAACGGAATCTGGGTCGTTCGACTCGAACGAGAGAACGGCAAGGTGCAGGAGTACCGCTGCGCGACAGAGCAGCAGGCCCGCGCGCTGGCGCTGGTGCTCGCGCCCAAGCCGCAGCAGCTGCACTGATCAGCGCCCGAAGTGCTGAAACCCGCCGCGCCCCGCGAAGGGCGCACCATCGACGACGATGCCGCGCGTGCGCGTGACGGCTCCGATGGGAAACGCGCCGTGCCCCAGCTTCTGCAGGTGCTGCTCGAAGGCGGGGACGCGCGAAGGAGGCACCGTCACGGCCAGCACGTAGTCTTCGCCACCCGTGAGTGCGTGCTGGTGAACGTGCTGTTCGGTCTCGGCCCACAGCAGCAGCGCCTCGAGCACCGGCAGCGCGCCCGAGTCGAGCGTCATGCCCACGCCCGATGCCTCGCAGACATGCCCCAGGTCCTGCACGAGGCCGTCGCTCACGTCGATGGCCGACGACGCGAACCGTGACGCCTCGAGCCCCCAGCGAACGTGCGGCGACGGAGAGCGCTGCGCCAGCACGAGCGCCTCCCATTCCTTGTCGACCAGCAGCTTGCCCTTCGCGTCACGCTTCGCACGCGAGAGCACCTCGAGCCCTGCCGAGGCGCTGCCGAGTGGCCCCGAGACGTAGACGCGATGACCGGGCCGGGCTCCGCTGCGCGTCATCGGCCGACGGCCCTGCGGAATCTCTCCCGCGACCGTCATCGTCACCGAGAGCTGAAGCCCGCGCGTCACGTTGCCACCGACGAGCGAGACGCCGTGCGCCGCGGCGAGCGCAGCCATGCCGGCCGAGAGCTCACGCAGGTCTTTGTCCGAGACGTCGTCGGGCAGCTGCAGCGCGCACAGCGCCCACGTCGGCTTCGCGCCCATGGCCGCCACGTCAGAGAGGTTCACCGCGAGCGCTTTGTGGCCCACCTGCCCGAAGGTGAAGGTGCGACGCGAGAAGTGAACGCCCTCGACCAGCGCGTCGGTGGTCACGACCTGCTCACGCTTCGTCGGCGGAAGCACTGCGGCGTCGTCACCCGGCCCGAAGGGAGCCGGCTTGCGAGAGAAGGCTTCGAGGAAGGCGTCGATGCGCTGGAACTCGTTCATGGTCGGCTCCGCACGCTCTCAGGTCTTCGGCACCGGCGCGACGATGAAGCTGTTGACGCGCTGGCCCGGCACGAGTCGCTCGTTGGAGTCGAGCTGAATGACGACCTCGAGAATCTTGGTGTCGTTGCGCTCGACCGGGTCGTCGGTGCGCACGTTCTTGCGGCCGAAGCGGCGGCCCACCTCGACCACCTTGCCGGCGAACTTCTGCGCGCCGAAGGCATCGGCCGTCACCCACGCGGCGGCGTCGAGCTGCACCCTCGAGACGTCACGCTCGTCGACGTCCATTCGCACCCGCAGCGTGCGCGTGTCGCCCATGACGACGAGCGGGTCGCTGCCCTGGAAGCTGTAGAGCTCGCCCTCACGCACCTTCACCTGCAGCACCTCGCCGTCGAGGGGCGCGCGAACGGCCAGGCGCTCGACCTGCGCCTTCGCCTGCACGACGCGGGCTTCGGCCCCCAGCACGCGGGCGCGCTGAAAGGCGATGTCTTCACCGCGGCTCCCCGCCTCTGCCGCTCGCAGGCGAGCCTCGTTCGACTTCAGCGCGGCGGCGTCTTGCTGGGCCTGACGGCGGGCGCGGTCGAGCTCGTCGGGGGTCGCAGCACCAGACTTCGCGAGCTGCTCGGTGCGCGCAGCCACGCTGGCTGACAGCTCGGCGCGCGCGCGGGCGGCCTGCGCGTCGGCGTTCACTGCGTCGCGGTCTTCGACCCGAAGACCCTTCAGCGTGCGGGCCAGGTTCGCGCGCTCGGCCACTGCCTCGGCTTCGGCCGATTGCAGTTGCGCGAGCTCGACGCCGTTCTCGAGTTGGACGAGCAGGTCGCCCTGCTTCACCTGCTGGCCCTCCTT
This sequence comes from Archangiaceae bacterium, assembly GCA_016879935.1. GTDB lineage: Bacteria > Myxococcota > Myxococcia > Myxococcales > Myxococcaceae > Xiheimicrobium. The sequence goes on from JAACJQ010000091.1 coordinate 62,070, forward strand.
CACCAGCACCTGCTTCACCAGCGCCGTCACCTGCGCGGCCACCCGGGTCTCGCGCTGCGCCGGCTCGACGATGCCATTGCCGCCGATGAGGGCGCCCTTCTCGGGCAACGGCTGCTTCTCGTCTGCGCCACCGACGCGGCTCTGGGCCTCCCGGTCGGCCTTGAGCACGTCTTTTTGAATCGGCACGGTGAGCGGGCCTGCCGACGCGGTGCGCACCATCTGGAACCCGCAGGTTCCCAGCGTGAGGACGAAGACGACGATTCCAAGCTTGCGGAGCATGAGGGCGGTTCCTCTCGGCGGTCAGTGACTGGGAGCCGGCACGATGCGCCCGTCTTCGATGTGCACGGTGCGATCGGCCAGGTGGAAGATGCGGTTGTCGTGGGTGACGCAGACGACGGTGTGCCCGCGCTGCGAGCAGAGGTCTTTGAGCAGCTTCGTCACCTGCATGCCCGACTCGGCGTCGAGGCTGGCGGTGGGCTCGTCAGCGAGGATGAGGGGAGGCCTGCCCGCGATGGCGCGCGCCACGGCGACGCGTTGACGTTGGCCGCCCGAGAGCTCGTCGGGCCGCTTGGCGAACTTGTCCTTCAGGCCGACCGCCGTGAGAATTTCGCGAGCCTCCTTGATGGCGGCGCTGTGGCCGTAGCCGCGCAGCTCGAGCGGCACCGCGATGTTCTGCTCGGCGGTCAGCGCGGCCATCAGGTTGTGGCCCTGGAAGATGAAGCCGATGTACTCGAGGCGAAGGCGCGGCAGCTCCGACTCCTTGCGACCGTGGAGCGCCTCTCCGAACAGCCGCGCTTCACCCTCGGTGGGCGCCAGCACGCAGCCGAGAATCGACAGCAGCGTCGTCTTGCCGCTGCCCGAGGGGCCGACGAGCATCATGAACTCGCCCTGCTCCACCCGCATGTCGACGCCCTTGAGCGCCTGGAACGCGAGCGCGCCCGTGCCGTACGTCTTGGTGAGCCCCCTGATGTCGATGGCGGGCGTCTTCGTGTCGACCGTCAGTGCAGGCGCGCTCATCGGAACACCATCGCGGGCTCGAGGCGGTACAGCCGGAACAGCGCCAGCAGCGACGCCAGCAGGCAGACGACGACCATCAGCGCCACCGTCAGCCCGAACATCTCGGGGTACAGCACCGGCGTGAGCTGCGGGTTTCGCATGCCCTGCACCATGCCCGACACCGCGCCGAGGCCGATGAGGCTGCCGACGAGGGCGTAGACGATGGCCTGCGTGAAGAGCAGCAGCGCGAGGTCGAGCGTCGTGGAGCCGATGGCCTTCAGCGTTCCGAACTGGCGCATGTTGTCGATGACCGACGAGAACATCGAGAGCGCCACCGTGATGAGGCCGACGAGCAGGCCCATGAACGTCGAGGTGCCGAACGACAGGCCGATCTGCGTGCCCGTCACGATGTACGTGAGGATCTCCTTCATGTACTCGCCGCGCGTCATCACCCGGGTGTCGGTGAGCGCCTCCTGCAGCCTCGCGCGCACGACCGTCGGGTCGACCCCCGGTTCGACGCCCACCATGATGAAGGTGTGTTTGTCGGCGGGCACCTTCAGAATCTCACGCGCCAGCGTCTGCTCGGCGAACGCATAGGCGGGCGCGAACGGCAACAGGCCCCAGGTGAAGCCGACGACCTGCACCTTGTGGCCGGCCAGCTCGCGCACGCTGCCCAGGTTCAGGCCGCCGAACTTCTCGCGCTCGGCGTCCTCCACGATGATGGCGTTGGGCGCCAGCAGCGACGTCGCGTCACCCTTGAGCAGGTTCCACGGGCCACCGGCGAAGCGGGGCGCGCGCGCTCCGACGAGCGAGACCGGCTCACTGCCACCGTTGGGCAGCACGAGGTTCGCGGTCTGCAGCACGAGCGGCTCGGCCCACGCCACACCCGGGGTCGCGCGCGCCCGGTTCAACTGCGCGTCGTTGAGCGGCTTGCCTCCCTGGAACTGCCGTGTTCCCGGTGGCGTCACCCAGATGTCGACCTGCGCGTTCTCGACGAACATGCGGTTCTTGCCGAGCAGCGCCAGGAAGGTGCCCATCTGGAAGTTGCCGAGCAGCACCGCGAAGACGACGCCGAAGAGCGTGCCCGCGAGCTTGAGGGAGTCGTGGAACATCATCTGCACCCCGATGCCCGCCATCGTGCGCACGCGCGCGAACAGCGACGCCCGCGTTCGAATCGGAGCAGCGAGTGAACCCGTCACCGTCATGGTGTCACCTCGAGAGGAAGGCCCGCCGAGAGGCGAAGTGAGGCGCGCGCGGTGGCGAGATCGAGCCGCGCCGAGATGTCGTTCACCTCTGCCGAGAAGAGGTCGCGGTCGGCCTGAATGACGTCGAGCTGGGTGGCGACGCCAGCCGCGTTCCGCTCCTTCGCGAGGGCCTGCGCGCGGCGGGTGCTCTCGACCTGTGCCTTCGACGCTCGCACCTTGGTGATGGCCGCGCGCACCCGCTGCCAGTCGGAGTGAATCTGGTCGACGGCCGCGAGCCGCGCCTTCTCGGCGTTGAGCCGGGCGGTCTGCTCCGAGGCGCTGGCGATGCGCAGGCCCTGAACGCTGCCGAGGTCGGCGCGCCACGAGAAGGTGACGCCCGCGTTCCACACCGAGCTCTGGTTCTGAAAGCCCGTCGCGTTGGTGAAGCGCTGGGTGAACTGCGCGTTGACGGTCGGCGCGAGCGTCGCGGCCGCAGCCGTCCACGAGCGGGAGGCGGCCATGGCGTCGTGCTCGGCCGAGGTGATGGAGGGCAACGCGTCGGCGCGCCCCTCGAGCTCGGCCAGCGGCGCCTCGGGGTGCAGGTCATCGGCCGGGAGCGCGGTGTCTTCCCGGGGCTCGAGCCCCGTCAACGTTCGCAGCGAGCGCCGGCTGTTCTCGAGCAGCGCCTCGGCGTCGGCGACCACCTGCGTGTTTCGCTCCACCTCGGCGGCCGCGCGCACCAGCTCGAGCTCGGTGGCGACGCCCGCCTCCTTCCGTGCGGTCTGCTGCTCCACCTGCGCCTTCGAGACGGCGAGCGACTTTCTCGCCGAGTCGAGCACGCCCTGCGCACCGGCCCACGAGAAGTACGCCGTCACCACCTGCCGCCGCACCTGGTCGGCCGTCAGCTGCTCCTTCGACTCCGCCGCGCTCGCGCTCTCTGACGCCGCGCTCACCTTCAGCCACTTCGAGACGTCGATCAGCGGCACCTCGGCCTTGAACGTCGCTTCGAGCTGGTCGCTCGGAATGATGGTGATGGTCTGCGTCGTCGCCGCCCCGGTGGGAATGGAGACGGTCGCGGCGTACTGGTTGCGGGTGTAGCCGCCGTTCGCCGACAACGAGGGCAACAGCACGCCCCACTGCTGGTCGAACGAGGCGCGTGCCGAGCCCGAGGCCTCGTGGGCGATGCGTGCGTCGACATTTCGGGTCTGAGCTGACTGAAGAAATGCCGACAGCGGCTGCCCGAACGCCATCGAGGGCGCGACGAAGAGGACGAAGGCTTGAATGTATCTTCTCACGATTGATTGCATGAATAACCAGGCCACCCAGTTGCGCAACCACTTCCACCGAACGTCGCCTCGATTGCGTAGTACCAATGCGTGAATTAATAGTTTCGCCGTGGCACGACCCCGGGGCGCCAGAAACGCGGACTATGACGAGCAGCGCCTGGCGCTCGCGCGGAAGGTGCGAGACCGGGTGATGGCGGCCGACGGGTTGCGCGCCTCGCTGCGCGAGCTCGCAGCGGCAGCCGACAGCTCGGTCGCGACGCTCAAGCACTACTTCGGCGACCGTGAAGGCGTCTTGCGCGCGGTGATGGAGAGCCACCACATCGACGCCGCCCCCTACCTCGCGATGGCCTCGACGCCGCCCGAGGGCGGAGACGTTCGTGAGTCGCTCCTCGACTACCTGAAGCGGCTCAAGCAGGCGTGGTTCAAGTACGGCGTCGGGGTCGTTCAGTCCTCCGCGCTCGCGAGTGGGTTGTCGGCGGCGGGGGTGGGCCCCTCGTACGTGAACCACGTGCTCGAGCCGCTGCTGGGCACGGCCGAGGCCCGGCTGAAGCGGCACGTCGAGCTCAGAGACCTGCCGCCGATGAACGAGCGCTTCGCCGCCCTGCAGTTCCTCTCACCGGTCGTGCTCGCGCTGCTGCATCAGGACAGTCTGGCGGGAGCCACCTGCCGCCCGCTCGACCTCGACGCCTTCTTCGAAGCCCACGTCGACGGCTTTCTGCGCGCCTACCCGCCGACGGGCCGCGCTCGCGCCTGACGTCAGGAGCAGTTGAGCGCACCGCGCAGAAACAGCTCTCCCGCGCTCTGCAGGCTCGTCTTCAGCCCGTCGTCTTCGCCCGCGCCCGAGCCCCACATCGTCAGCGCCGCCAGGCAGTTGAGCAGGTAGGCCTCGCCCAGCATCGCGGGCGCGCGCGTCGTCTGCACTTCGCCCTTCTTCACGCTGCGTTCGAAGACCTTGCCCAGCGCCTCACGCAGCGACCCCTGGCGCGCCTCGCGAAAGCGCTCTGCTTCGACCCGCAGGCCCGTCGTCATCGCGTCGATGACGAGCGTGCGGTGTTCACGCCATTGCGTCGCGAGCTGCTCGGCCACTTCGGCCAGCACCTGCGCGATGGGCATCGCCTCGTCGAGCGCTTCGAGGCGGCGCACCACCGGCTCCTCGAGGCGACGGTTGAGCTCGATGAGCACGTCGTCTTTCGTGGGGAAGTGGAAGTAGAACGACGTGCGCGAGAGCCCGGCGACGAAGGTGATGTCGTCGACACGCGCGGCGCGAAAGCCGTCTCGTCGGAAAATCTCGATGGCCGCGTGAAACAACCGCTCCTTCGACTCTTCACGCTGTTTGTCGCGGGTGGTGGCCGTCACGGAGGGTGGGACCCTTACCGTGCGGTTCTCGATCCGTCCCTTCGACGTGTGTCGATGAGCAGGGGAACGACGCGCGTCAACGGGCAAGCGCAGCGATGGGCCTCCGTGTGGCTCCCGGGTTTCGCGGGTGCAGTTCTTGCGGCTCGCCCTTCGACAAACAGGCATGCTGACTGAGCGTGGCACTCGACAAGCCCATCAGGTTCGGCCGGTACTTTCTGCTCAAGAAGCTGGCGGTTGGTGGCATGGGCGAGGTCTGGCTGGCGCGCGTCGAGGGTGACTCCGACGAGCAGCCGCCCATCGTCGTGAAGCGCCTGCTGGCGCACCTCAAAGAAGACCAGGAGTTCGTGAACATGTTCTTCGACGAGGCCCGCATCGCGGCGGCCCTCGATCACCCGAACATCGCGCGCATCGAAGACCTCGGCGAGGTCGGGGGCGACTACTACATCGCCATGGAGTTCGTGCATGGCATGAGCTTCGGCGACGTGGTGAACGCTGCGCTCGAGGCCGGCACCGACATGCCAGTCGCGCTCAAGTGCCGCGTGGTGGCCGAGGCCGCGGCGGCGCTCGACTTCGCGCACAAGGCGACGACCGAGGCCGGCGTGCCGCTCGAGCTCATTCACCGCGACGTGTCGCCACAGAACATCATGGTGGCCTTCGACGGCTCGGTGAAGCTCATCGACTTCGGCGTGGCGCGCGCGGCGAACAAGCTGACCCGCACGGCCACGGGCATCATCAAGGGCAAGTACGCGTACATGTCGCCCGAGCAGGCGTGGGGCAAAGACCTCGACGGGCGCTCCGACCTCTTCGGCCTCGGCATCGTCTTGTGGGAGGTGCTCGCCCTCGAGCGGCTCTTCAAGCGTGAGAACGACACCGCGACGCTGCGCGCAGTCGTGGGCGCCGAGGTCGAGCCGCCGTCGCGCAAGGAGCCCACCGTTCCCAAAGCGCTCGACGCGGTGGTGCTCAAGGCCCTCGAGCGCGGCGTCGACACGCGGTACCAGACGGGCGCCGACTTCAAGAAGGCCATCGAGGCGTTCCTCACGAAGCAGCGCCTGCCCGCGACGCGCGCCCACCTCGCCGCGTGGATGCAGAAGCTGTTCCCCGAAGAGGCGCGCACGCCGCTGCCATCGCACCCAGAGCCCTCGAGCCCCGGCGAGCGGTCGTCTCCCGTGCTCAAGCCGGCGCTCGAGAACCCGAAGCTGCCCCGCTCCCGCGTGCTCGACGTCGCCGAGCTCGAGCAGCGCATCGACTCGGCAGGCACCTCGACCACGCGAGGGCTGTTCTTCAACGCGCTCAGCGCCGCCGTGATGAAGCTCGCCGGGCCCGTCGCCGACCAGAAGGTACGCAAGGCCGCCGTCGAGCCGAAGCCGTGGGTCGATCAGCTCTCGTACCCCACGAGCGAGTTCCTGCGCATGTTGTGGAAGGCCGTCGAGCAGGTGTTGCCGCGCGCGCGCAACGTCGACGAGGCCTTCGAGCTGCTCGGCGCCTCGGTGATGGATGCGCTGGTGCGCTCTCCGTTCGGCCGCGCGCTCGAAGGCCAGAAGGAGCGCTACCCCGAGGCCATCATGAAGCCGCTGATGGCGACGCTGAACCCGATGATCGCCCCCGGCCAGCGGCTGGTCTCGAGCGTCGAGAGCGGCAAGGCAGTGCTCGTCTTCAAGGAAGAGGTGCTGCCGATTCAGCTGTACATCGGGCTGCTGCGCTCGCTGGTGCAGGCCTTCTACAAGCTGCCCATCGAGGCGCGGTGGGAGAAGCCGAGCGCCCAGCGCATCGAGCTCAACATCGCGTGGTGAGCCTTCGATGAGCACCAGCTACGTGCACGGCGGCACCGACGAGCGGGAGATCGCCCGGCTCGAGAAGCAGGCGAGATGGACGGCGCAGTTCTCGTTGCCGCGCTTCGATGCGCAGCCGGGCCAGCGCGTGCTCGATCTCGCGTGCGGCGTCGGCGCCATGGCGGAGCAGGTCTCGCGACGGTTTCCCGGCGTCGAGCTCGTCGGGCTCGACCTCTCGGCGGCTCAGCTGCGCGCGTGCCGGCAGAACCACCCGAGCCTTCCCGTCACGCGCGCCGACGGTGGCCGCATGCCGTTCGCCGACGCGACGTTCGATCGCGTGCACTGCTCGTGGATGCTCGAGCACGTGCCGTCTCCCGAGGCCATCGTGCGCGAGGTGCGCCGCGTGCTTCGCCCGGGAGGCATGTGCCACTTCCTCGAGGTCGACAACTGGTCGTTCATGACGCGGCCGTTGCTGCCAGACGTGCACGACCTGCTGCGAAGGCTCAACGCGGCGCAGGTGAAGGCGGGCGGAGACCCGGCCATCGGCCAACGGTTGCACCGCATCTTCGCGGGCGCAGGGTTTCGACGCTTCACGCTCGAGCCAGTCGTGCTGCACGGCTCGCACGCCGACGTCGGCTTCCTCCAGGGCTTCGTCGACGAGTTCGCCGAGATCTTCGAAGGGCTCGACGAGTCGCTGGGTGCCGACGCGCAGCCGCTCATCGAGCGCGCGACCGCCGAACTGCGCAGCCTGATGTCGAACCCGGCGGGCTCGCTGCACTACAGGGCGTGGGTCGCGCACGGCCTTCGCTGACGAACCCCTGACGGGCTGACGACGTGGCGGTGATACGGGCCGTCAGGCCGCGCGGCACAGTGGCTCGATGGACGACGCCGAGTTCTCATCCATCAACATCACGCCGCTCGTCGACATCGTGCTCGTGCTGCTGATTGCCGCGCTGACCGGAGCCACCATCGTCGCGCATCACGCGCTGGCCTTCGACGCTCCGACCGGCGGTGGTGCAGGCCAGGTGCTGGTGCTCGACGTGGCGTCAGACGGGTTGCGGCTCGATGGGGTGCTCGTCGAGGGAGACGTTCTCGCCGCGTTGACCAGGGCCCGTGCCACTGGCGCCGACGCGCTGCTGCTCCGTGTCGAGCCCACCCTCGACCTCGGAGTGGCCGTACGTGCCGCAGACGTGGCGACCGCGGCCGGGTTTCATCGGCTGGGCATGATCAGCCGCCCGCCTGCTATGACGCCCCGATGATCCGACGCCTCCCTGCCCTGCTCCTGCTGACCGCGAGCGCGTGTGGTCCTCAGCCGTTGCGCGTGGTGATGAACGCCGAGAACAACTCTGGCCAGAGCGGCTTCGCGGTGCTGACCGCGCTGAGCAGCTCGAAGACCCGCGTCGAGATCGACGTCGCAGCCAGCAATGACCCGCGCCCCCAGCCCGCGCACGTGCACGAAGGCCGCTGTGGAGAGATTGGCGGCATCAAGGCAGGCCTCGCGAACCTCGCGCCCGATGCGAAGAAGCCAGGCCGCTTCACGTCGACCACCGAAATCGACGTCGGCCTCGACACGCTCGAGAAGGGCACGTTCGCCATCAACGCGCACGACGTTCGCGACTTCTCGCTCTACATCACGTGCGGGCAGGTGCACTGATGGCCACGTACGAGCGGGCGCTCATCACCGGCGCGTCGAGCGGGCTGGCGTTGTGGTTCGCGAAGCGTGGCACCACCGTCTATGCGGCGGCGCGACGCGCCGATCAACTCGAGTCGCTCAAGGCGCTCGCTCCCGAGAAGATCATTCCCTTCGTGCTCGACGTGGCCGACGCCGACGCGGCGCACGACGCAGTGAAGCAGCTCGACGAGACGTGTGGCGGGCTCGACCTGGTCGTCGCGAACGCTGGCGTCGGTGACGAGATGAAGGCCGAGCAGCTCGAGTGGAAGCGCGTTCGCAAGGTGCTCGACGTGAACGTGATGGGCGCGACCGCCACGCTCGTCGGCGCCCTGCCCGGCATGGTGAAGCGCAAGAAGGGGCACCTCGTCGGCATCAGCTCGCTCGCGGCCTTCCTCGCACTGCCTCGCTTCGGTGCGTACAACGCTTCGAAGACGTACCTGACGGCGTGGCTCGAGAACCTTCGCCTCGATGTCGAGCAGCACGGCGTGAACGTCACCGCGATTCATCCCGGCTTCGTGAAGAGCGAGATGACGGCGAAGAACACGTTCTCGATGCCGTTCCTGCTCGAGACGGACGACGCCGCGGCGTTGATGGGCCGCGCCATCGAGGGGAAACGATCGTTCTTCAGTTACCCGTGGCCGACGGCGTTCGTCGTGTGGCTCGCGACGTCACTGCCCAGGCCGCTGCAGCGCTTCATCGCCCGTCGCGCGACCTGAGGGCGAGCTGCGCTGGAGCGAGGCTGGTGGTGCTCGCGTCTGGACAATTCGCGACCAGAGCTGCGCGGGTCCAGGTGCTTCAACTCGGCCATCAGAACTCATCGACGCGCTTTGGTTGCCCGCAGCTCGAGTTGCTCCATGAGCGACGCGAGCGGTGAGGTGGATCGACAACCTCGCAGCGCAGACCTCACGGCCCTGGCCGCTGCATCGCTTCATCGGGTTGCGCGTCTTCCGACGGCGACTCCACGGCGCGCACGTCACTGCGGCTCAATCGCTCGAAGCGGATGAAGACCGCGACGCCGACGACCGAGAGGCCCGCCGAAAGTCCCCACCAGAGGCCCACGACGCCGAGGTCGCCGCGCACGCCCAGCCACCACGAGAGCGGCAGCCCGATGAACCAGTGGCCGATGACGTTCGCGATGAACGTGAAGCGCGTATCGGCATAGCCGCGCAGCACGCCGGCGCCGACGCCCTGCACACCATCGGAGACCTGGAACACCGCCGTCACCACGAAGAGTGATGACGCGACGGCGACCACACCGTCGTTCGGAGACAACAGCCTCGCGAGCGGCTCCGGCATCACGATGAACATGAGCGCGGTCGCCGACATGAAGAGGGCTCCGCTGCCGAAGGCGACGAGGCCAGACCGGCGCGCCGCGGGAAGATCTCTCGCCCCGACGCCCCAGCCGACCCGAACGCTGCCCGCGCTGCCGATGCCGACCGCGACACAGAAGGTGAGGCTCGCCCACGTCAACGCCACCTGATGCGCGGCGCTGCTGGCGGCTCCGAGCCGTGCGGCGAGCAGACCCGCCAGACCGAACACGCCGCCTTCTGCGAGCAGGTGGGCACCCACGGGAAGCCCGAGCCGCGCGGCCCCCACGAGCGCCTTCACATCGAGCGCGCGGCGAACGCCGGGCAACGATGGCCCGAGCGCAGGTACCAGCAACGCGAACTGAAACCACGTGCACGCGGTCGTCGCGATCGAAGCGCCCGCGATGCCCATCGCTGGAATGGGGCCAGCGCCGAAGACGAGCGCGACGTCGAGCCCGAGGTTCAACACGTTCGCGCCCACCATCGCGATGACGATGGCCCGCGTGCGCCCGAGGCCCTGCAGATAGGAGCGTGCTCCAACGAAGAGCAACTGCCCTGCGACGCCGGGCAGGCGGTAGTCGATGTACTCGATGGCGCCGGCCGCGACCTCTGCCTCCACACCGACGAGCTTCAGCAGCACGGGCATCACCAGCAGCGGCACCAGCAACACCACCGACGTCGCGAGCGCGAGCCACACGCCAGTCCAGTAGTGCGTGCGCGCCTCGACGGGCTTCTTCGCGCCGATGGCCTGCGAGACGAGCGGGTCGAGCGCCATCATCACGCCCATGCCGAAGAACATGATGGTGAAGGTGAGCGAGTTGCCGAGCCCCGCCGCCGCCTGCGCCGTCGACGAGAGGCGACCCACGACCGCCGTGTCGACCATGCCCATCAGGGCCTGCCCGGCCTGCGCCAGCGCCAACGGCAACGCCAGCCGCCACAGCGACTTCAACTCATCAGCGATGGAGGGTTGGGAAGGCATGGCGGAGCGACGACGACGGCGCGTGTCGCTCCTGACTCAACCGGGCCGCGAAAGGAAGGCGTCGAGCACCGACTGGTCCTGCGCCTGCACGAGCACCGGTCGGCTGAACGAGAGCAGCGCCTCTTTGAGCGAGAGCGTGCCGAAGCCCGACTTGTCTGCCGCGCTGAAGCCGAAGGAGTCGGGGCCGCGCTGGCAGACGTCGTTCAGGTTCACGCGCGCGACGAAGCGGGTGAACTTGCGCACGAAGGCGCGCGCCGTCTCGGCCTTGCCCCACACCGCAGACTGCTGGCCGAAGGGCGAGCGCCGCTGCCAGTCGAGCACCGCCTCGGCGTCGTCGAAGGTCGAGATGGGAATGATGGGGCCGAACTGCTCCTCGTGCAGCAACCGCATGCCGGGCTTCACCCCTGCCACGACGGCCGGCCGCATGATGGAGAACGCGCCGCGGCCACCGTTCGTGTTCACCACCGTCGCGCCCTTCGAGACCGCGTCGTCGATGAGCGCGCGCATGGTCTCGAGCTTGGTCTCTTCGGGCAGCGGGGTGATGCCCACGCCTTCGTCCCACGGCATGCCGGCCTTGAGCGCATCGACACGCGCCGCGACCTTCGCCGTGAACGCGTCTGCGACCGAGCGGTGCACGAAGACGATCTTCTCGGCGGTGCAGCGTTGGCCATTGAAGCCCAGGCCACCCTTCACGATGGCCGCCGCGGCGGCGTCGAGGTCGGCGTCGGGCAACACCACGGCCGGGTTCTTCGCGCCGAGCCCGAGAATCTTGTGCAGCGTGATGGGCGTCGGGTGCGCGCGCATGATGGCGTTCGCCGCGCCTTCGCTCCCGATGAAGGCCAGCACGTGCACGACGCCCGTCGGGTTGCCCGCCACGTCCTGCTCGGTGGCCGACATCACGGCGGGAATCACGACGCGACCATCACCCGGGAGCAGGCTCACCACGCCCTTCGGGAAGCAGTCACGAAACGCCTCGAGCAGCACGAGGTTCGCCAGCACACCGAAGCGCGGCGTCTTCGCGATGACGACGTTGCCCATGAGCAGCGCGGGGATGACGGTGGTGAGGAACTCGTTCACCGGGTAGTTGAACGGCGCGACGCAGAGCACGACACCGAGCGCGCGCCGGTGGGTTCGCGCGAAGTGCTTCTTGCCACCAGCGGTGCCGAGCTGAACCGAGAGGTCGTGCTGCCGAAGCCGCTGCAGCTCGACGACGGTGTTGCGAATGTAGTCGACGCTGCGGGTCACCTCGTCGCGCGACGACGCCCAGGGCTTGCCGATCTCCCACATGAGCAGCGTGGCGATCTCGTCGGTCTTCGCTTCGACGGCGGCCGCGAAGCGCTCCACCGCCGCGATGCGAGTCTCGACGTGTGCCGACGGCCACTCGCCTTCACCGTTGTTCCACGCACGCTGGGCGGCGGCGACGGCCAGCTTCGCGTCGTCGGCGGTGAGCTGGGCTTCGTGCCCGAGCAAAGTCGCGCTCAGCGTCGTGCCGGTTCGCGTGGCGACGCGGGAGCGCACTTCTCGAGCAGGGCCGGTGAACGGCCTCATCGCTCCGTCGACGAGCCAACGCGGCGAGTGCTGGGCGGGGTCGATGCGCACCTTCGCGGGCGGCGCCTCGGGAAACAGCGAGAGGAAGGAGTCGTCGTTCCACGTGCTCATGCACGCGACTGTGCCACCAAGGCGCGTGCGGATCGTGACGATTCAGCGGCGGGCGCGCGCCTCGAGCCCGTCGAAGATGAGCCCGAGCTCGGAGCGCAGCCCTTCGGTCTCGGCGCCCGGCGCAAGCGCGAAGCCATGAAGGAAGTCGGCGAGCACCTCGCTCGCCAGGCGAACGTTGGTCGAAGAGAGGTGCAGTGGTTGGGTGGCGTCGCGAACGAGCCGCTCGAACGCCTCGCGGGTCTCTTCGGCCGCCTGTGACGACGCGATGAGCGCCTGCACCAGCTGCGGTGACGCCTCACAGACCGACAGGTACCGGGCACACACCTCGAACAGCCGGGCGCGCCAGGGCCCGCCAACCGGCGGCTGCGAGCCCAGGCCCGAGAAACGCCGGCTCGCGATGGCCCGAACGAGCGCCTCCTTCGAGTCCACGTGCCGGTACAGCGCCATGGGGTCGACGCGCAGACGCTTCGCGACAGCGCGCATCGAGAGGTCACCGCGTCGCAGCAGGGCCTCGGCCGCGTCGACGATGCGCTCCTTCGTCAGCTGCCGCGCCCCCGCAGGAGGTCGCCCGAGCCGGGTGGTCACCTCACGAACATTGCCGGGCCGACCCGACGAAGTCTACGGTGTAGACTTATGAGCCGCCCACGCGTGTCCATCTACCTCGGCATGAGCGTCGACCAGCAGATCGCCAGACCGAACGGCAGCCTCGACTGGCTCGAGCGCTTCAACGACCCCTCTGCAGGCGACTACGGCTACTCGCGCTTCTTCGAGACCATCGACACCGTGGTGCTCGGCCGCTCGACGTTCGACACCGTGCTCGGCTTCGACCAATGGCCGTACGAGGGGAAGCGGGTCGTGGTGTTCTCGCACCGCGAGCTGAACGACGAGCGGGTCGAGGTGGCCTCGGGAGCGCTGGCTCCGGTGTTGAGCTCACTCGCCGCGCGAGGCTCCGAGCACGTGTACCTCGACGGCGGGCAGCTGGTTCAGCAGGCCTTGAAGGAGAACGTCGTCGACCTGCTGACGCTGTCGATGGTGCCGCACCTGCTCGGCAGTGGGCGCCCGCTCTTCACGCAGGGGCTGCCCGAGCTTCGGCTCACACTGCTCGGTATTCAGGCGTACCCGAACGGCATGGTGCAGCTGCGGTATCAGCGCGCCGACTCGGCTCCGGGAGGAAGCGGGGAGGTCGGGCGCTGACGGGTGACGGCCCACCAGAGCAGCGGCCCCGCAGCCAGCAGCACCTGGGGCAGCAGGGTGATGGCGTCGGGGTAGATGCCGAGCGCGTCGACCGTGAAGAACCGCAACGGCGAGAGCGGCAGCACGCCGAGCTCCTGCAGGCCGTGAAGGCCCTTGCCGAGCAGCATCACCGCGGTCGCCACCAGCAACACCGTCGACGCGTTGAAGAGCGTCTTCATCGGCAACTTGAAGCCGACGGTGCGAACGAAGAGCACCAGCACCACCAGCGCGACGCCGCCAGCGAGCGAGCCCCACAAGACGCCTTCCCGGGAGTCTCCGGCCAGGCCCTGCAGGAAGAGCGCGGTCTCGACCGTCTCGCGCCCGACCGAGGTGAACGAGATGGTGAAGAGCCCGAGGGCGCTGCCGCTGCCGAGCGCGTCTTTCATCTGTCCGCGGAGCTCGCCCATGAAGGCGCTGACGTTGACGCGCGCGTTCAGCCACAAGGCGGCGTACAGCAGCAGACCCACCGCGAAGAGCGCGACCACCGTCTCGAGCCACTCCCGGTTCGCGCCCGCCAGCAGTGACTGCCCGAAGACGAACGCGACGACGCCGAAGGCCAGGGCCGAGACCCACCCTGCGTGAACGATGCGCACCTGGGCCGTGGCGCCCATCTTCTTCATCACCGCGAGCAGCGCGCCGACCACGATGGTGGCCTCGAAGCCCTCGCGCAGCAGAATGATGAGCGACGCGAAAAAGACCGACCAGAAGTCACCCTTCGACGGGGCGTTCTTCTCCGAGAGCTGCGCCAGGAGCGAGTCGACCTGCGCGTCGAAGTCTGCGTGGTTCTGCGCTGCGAGGCGGGTTCTCGTGAAGCCCTGCTCGAGCGCATCGACCAGCCGCGGGTCTCTCGCGCGCAGCGTCGGCTCGATGGGCTCGAGCCCCAGCAGGTACGCGTCGACGACGGCCTTGCGCGCGTCGTCCCACTTCCCCGCCTTCGCGTACGAGCGCGCCTGCTCGAGCCCTGCGCGCGCGATCGCCATCGACGACGACTCATCGGTCTTCGGCATGACGCCTCGGGCACACGAGACACCATCGACTCCGAGCTGTTGGCCCAGCTGCACATCGGTCGAGGTCGCGAGCACCTCGAGCCCCGGCTCCGACCTCGGGGGCGAATGGCACGCGGGCTGACGGAGCGTGAAGACGAAGAAGGCGACGCTCCATCGCTCGGCGTCGGTGAGCGCCGGGAAGCCCGGCATGGGCGTGCCCTTGATGCCGAACGTCGTGGTGTTGAAGACCTTGTAGGGCGTGAGGGTCTGCATTCGCGCGGCGTCGTGGAAGTTGGCCGGTGGTGGTGTGAGGCCCTTCGCAGCTGGCCCATCGGCTCGGCCGTCGAGCCCGTGACACGACGAGCACTGCGCGGTGAAGAGCGCCTGACCGGCGGGGAGATCGGGCGTCACCCGTGGGGCGCGCGACAAGCCCTGCGACGACACGATCTCCTGCACGAGCGCATGGCATTCGGCGACCACCCCCTCGGCCGGCCGCGCCGCGGCGATGTCGCGCTGCAGTCGCCTGGCCCGCTCGAGAAACGGAGCCCCTGCCGCCCCGAGCTCCGTCAGCGCCGAGACGGCCTCGTCGGCCAGCCCCTTCTGCTCTGCCAACTCCTCGGCGTTCTGCTCCGCGACCGCGGCGGCGTAGTCACCTTCGAGGTACTGGAGCAGCGCAACGACCCGATGCCACTCGGTGCTCTCGGCCCGTGAGACCGCCGCCACCGCCAGGAACGTCATCACCAGCACTCGCCTCATGGTCGCCTCGTTTCTTCACGAAGCCTCGGCCATTTTGCGAGTGAAAGTCAAAATCAGAACAGAAGCCCACCTGATTGAAGGGCTCACTCCGGCGGAATCGGTCTCGGCCGACGGCTCTCGTCGATGGCGACGAAGGTGAACGACCCTGACGTGACGAGCTCGGTGTGTTCTTCGGAGCGATTGCGTCGCCACGCCTCGACCTTGATGCGCATCGACGTTCGGCCCACCCGCTCGAGCGTCGCGTACAGGCTCACCTCGTCGCCGACGAAGACGGGCTTCAAGAACTCCATGGCGTCGATGGCGATGGTGGCGCAGCGGCCTCGCGCCCGTCTCGTCGCGGCGCTCCCTGCTGCCATGTCCATCTGAGAGAGCAGCCACCCGCCGAAGATGTCTCCAGCGGGGTTCGTGTCGGTGGGCATCGCGATGGTGCGAATGACGGGAGCGGCAGTCGGCGGCGCGGTCATGTGGGCAGGGTGTAGCGCGTCTCTGTCGGCCAACGCTCGACTAGTCTCCCCACCGCTCATGGCCCCCACCCTTCCCGAAGCCTCTCTGGCCGTTCGCGATGCGCTGACCCTGGCAGGCACCGGACTCGTCGACCGTGAACAGCTCGTCGACCTCATCGCGCTCACGGCCATCGCTGGAGAACACCTGCTCGTCATCGGGCCGCCCGGCACGGCGAAGAGTGAAGCGGTACGCCGCGTCGCCAGAACGCTGGGTGGGCGCTACTTCGAGTACCTGCTCGGCCGCTTCACCGAGCCGTCCGAGGTCTTCGGGCCCATCGACCTCCGCAAGTTGAAGGAAGGCGTCGTCGAGACACAGACCGCCGGCATGCTGCCCGAGGCCGACATCGCGTTCCTCGACGAGGTATTCCTCGGGTCGACCGCGATTCTGAACACGCTGCTCGGCCTCTTGAATGAGCGCGTCTTTCGTCGAGGCCACACCCTGGTGAAGTGCCCGCTGCGGGTCTGCATCGGCGCCTCGAACGCGATTCCCGAGGAGCCGTCACTCGCGGCCTTCGCCGACCGGTTTCTCGTGCGCGTCTTCGTCGAGCCCATCGCCGACGCGAAGCTCGAGGCCCTGCTCGATGGTGGCGCCGCCCTCGCGCGCGGCTCGCTCGAACAGAAGGCTTCGCTCGAACACGTCGACGTGTTGTCCACCGCCGCACGGAACGCGAACACGGCGCGCTTGAGAGACCCGCTCGCCCACGCCGTTCGGCTGCTGCGCAAGGCTGGCGTCGAGCTGTCTGACCGGCGCGTGGTGAAGGTGCAGCGGCTCGCCTGTGCAGCAGCCGTGCTCGCGGGCCGAACGGAACCGACCGACGCCGACCTCTGGCCGATTCTCTACGCGGTGCCGACGCTCGACGGGCAACGGCTCGCGCAAGACGTGTTGAAGGACGTGCTCAAGCACTCGCAGAGTTCGACGCTCGTGGCTGCTGCCGAAGCGGCGTCCAACGCACCCGGGGTTCGAGCCGCGCGCATCGTCGAGACCGCGAGCGGGCTGTTCGAGCAACTCCCCGCGCAGGACGACACCAACGCCGTCGAGCGGTGGAAGCTCAAGCTCGAAGGCGTCGCGAGGGAGATCGACGCATCGTTCGACACCAACGCGCTGCCCGCGCAGCTCGCGCCCGTTCGCCAGCGCATCACCGAGCTGCTCGCGCCTCGATGACCCCTTCGCTGCGAGCGCGCGCGGAGCCCCTGCCGGCCCGCGCCGTCGTCGCCGAACATGACGTCGCCCGGCGTCTGGCGACTCGTCTGCTCGCCCTCGATGAAGCGGCGAGGCGACAACTGCGGCTGGTGGTGACGAAGGACCTGCTCGTGGCGCTCGGACCTGCCGACGTGCTGCCGTGGGTCGATGGCGTTCGGTATTTCGGCGCCGAACCCGAGTCGCTCGCGATGCTGGTGCCCACGACGCGCGAGACGACACCGTCGAGCGTGTTGGTCGAGCGCGCGCTGCGACGAACGCACCAACTCCCCGTCGGCCCGTTCGCGCTGCTCTCGTTCGAACGAATCGTTCCGCTCGGCCGCTCGGTGCCGGTGAGTCCTCACGCGCTGGCCGCGTTGTTGGAGCCGACCGCGTGAGCACGGCTCTCTCCACCGCGTCGGCACCGCACTCCACTCGAGCCCGGACCGGTTCGGCTGGTCGTGTCATCGCTGCGGAGCACTCGCAGGAGGCGCTGAACTTCGTGCTCGGCGCCCTGAGCGCCGCCCTGCCCTCGTGTGGCTCGCCCCCACGCGAGTCGCGTCACGTTCCTGGTCACCTCCTGTGCGCAGGGAGCGCCCTGAGCACTGGAACGATTCGCGCCGTGACTGCGCAGGCGGTGTCGGCATGAGCGCCCTGCCCGCTCCGCTCAAGCCATGGGCCGCGCAGCTGTCGTTGCTGCAGCGAGATCTCGCGCTCGCCCTCGCCCCGTGGATTCAGCGGCTCTCCTCGAGCATCGGCCCACTCTCCGACGCGCAGGCCCGGCCGACCGGAGCGCCCGACGGCTACGACGGCGTCGCTCGAAAGGGCTCCTACGAGCGGCTGCTCACCACCGAGTGGCTCTACGCCGACGAAGTGCCCGACGAGTTCCTCCGGCGCGCGGCCCAGGGTGAACACCTCTTCTCGAAGCTCGCCGTGCGTGAGCCGCACCAGGCGCGCCGCTGCCTCGTGTTGTTCGACTCGGGGCCGTCGCAACTGGGTGCTCCTCGCATCGCGCACCTCGCGGCGTTCATCGCCTTCGCCTCACGCTGCGAAGCCGCACACGCACAACTGTCGTGGGGCGTGTTGCAGCACCTCTCCACGCATCGTCGCGACGGCTTCGACAAGACAGAGGCAGAAGCGCTCTTGAAGTCGCGCACGACGAGAGAAGCGACCGAAGCCGACCTCGCGTCGTGGCTGGCCTCGATGGGCAACGCCGACGACGTCTGGGTCGTGGGCAACGGGCTGCTCTTGTCTGGCCCGGCTGCGTCGAAGGTGCAGCAGGTCATCGTCACGGAGTCGATGGAACCCGGCGTTCGCCGCCTCGAGGTCACCGTTCGTCGCGGAGGCCGTGCGCGTCAGAGCGTTCACCTCGAGCTGCCACCCGCGGCCGTCTGCACCTCGCTCCTGCGCGCGCCGTTCGCGGTCGAGAAGCCCAAACCGACTCCGCGCGCGAGCCGCCCCTCGCAGGGCCTCGTCTTCGGCGCGAGCGGCAACCGGCTCTTCACGCTCGGAGGGAATGGTGAGCTCATCTCGGTGGTGCTGCCACACGGCACTGGCGCGAGCGTGAAGCAGGTCGTCTTTCAACCTCCGGCCCTCGAGCGCGTCGTCGCTGGCGGCTGGCACAAGGGCCTCATCTGCATCACGGCGCGCTACGACACGAGCGGCCGCATCATTCGGTTCGTCCTGCACTCGCTCACCAAGCGTGGAGAGAAGCGCGTCGACGCGTTGACCTACGAGGTCGACGACCCTTCGACCGTCATTCCGCCCGAGCGCTCGCTCACCGACATCACGGCGTTCTCGTTCAACGGCAAGAAGCGCTTTCTCTTCGTGATGGCCGGGCGGCTGTTCTCGCTCGAAGACGGAAAGGTCGTCAGCTCGCCGGAGCGCATCGTCGCGCACACCCAGCGCAGCGAGCGCCTGCTGCTCTTCACTGTCGACGAGCAGGGCCGTCGCACCGTTCGAACCATGTTCTCGAACACCACGCAGACGGCGACGCACCTCGAAGGGCTCGGCAGCGCGCGCGTCTACTTCGCAGGTGGCATGCGCTACCCGCTGCCGATGATTGGCCTCGGTGAGCTCTCCACCAGCCCGACGTGGACGATGATCGACCACTCGCGGCTCTCGTTCGGTCTCGAGGTGCCTGCAGGTGGCACGGTGATGGGCATCACCACGCCGTCGACCTGGGTCGCCGGCCTGCTCGTACGCACGGAGGACAAGAAGCGGCTGCTCCATGTGAGCGCGCAGGGCACGCAGACCATCGTCGAGACCGAGAGCCCGATTCTCGAGGTGGCGACCGACTTCGAGTTTCCGCGCGCGGCGTGGCTCGACGCGGGCGGCGGCATGGGCCTGTTCGATGCGTCGAACCCGCAGAAGCTCATCATCGGCCTGCCCGACGGCAACGGCCGCCGCATGGTGCACTTCACGGAGTACCGGCGATGAGCATCGAGCGTCGCCGGCTGGTGTTCGAGGGGCGGCAGCTCGTCGCCGGGTTGCTGCTGTCCGACTCGCCGTCCGCTCGCGCTGCGGTGCTCGAGTTCTGGCGGCCGGGCGCCGTCGTGCAGCGCTGCGCCGACGCGCTGCTGCTTCGATTCGCGAAGCCGATGGAGCTCGACTGCGACGTCGTGCGCGGTGAGCCACTCGTCGAGCGAGTCGGGGTGCTGGTTGCCGTTCCGCTTCGCGCGCGAGAATTCGACGCGCTCGCTCCTGCGAAGGGCAGCGTCGTCATCGCGCGTGCCGGGCGGGTCTTCACCGTCAGGCCCGCGCCAGAAGAACTCGACCCGTCGGAGTGGCTCGACCTGTCGCCTGCGACCATCGTGCAGGTGCCGCGACCTGAGCTCGCCGTCGCACCAGCACCGCTCGCCCTCGCACCGCGCCCGCTCGAGCTGCGGCCAGACCCGAAGCTGTTGCCACCCGAAGCGTCACGCGCGCTCGTCGACGCGCTGGGAACCGAACGGTCGGCACCGCGGCAGACATTCTGGCGACGAACGATGACGTCGCTGCTTCGTTGGTGGCGGGGAAGGCGGCAACCACCCGCGCTGCCCTCGGGAGGAGACGCGCCTCGACCCGGTCTCGCCGAGCGCGCCGAGCAGTGGGTGAACCGTCAGCTCGACCGCACGCCCGTCGGCCGGTGGATGGACGACTTCAACCGCAAGTACGTCGACCGCTTGCTGAAGATGTTCGACGAAGAGGCGCTCGAAGACGCGCTGAAGCACGCCGTGCCGCTGAGCCGGAAGACTGCCGAGCCCGGAGCGCAGCCGACGCATCTCCCCTTCGGCGCGCGGCAGAACCTCGAGCTGAATATGGGCGGCCGGCGCATCGATCGGGGCCCCGCCGGCGTGATGCAGCCCGGCGTGTACGAGACGTTGCGCGCGCGCTATCGGGCAGCAGCCGACAAGCTCGAGAAGGCGGGGCGCATCGACGAGGCGGCGTTCGTGTTGGCCGACCTGCTCGACGCTCCTCAAGAAGCGGTCGATCTGCTCGAGCGCCACGAGAAGTTCGAGAAGGCGGCACGGCTGGCCGAAGGTCGCACGCTGGCTCCCGAAGTCACCGTGCGCTTGTGGGTGCTCGCGAAGGACCTCGAGCGCGCCACGCTGCTCGCGCGACGGCATCGGGTGTTCGGCGCTGTGGTGACGCGGCTCGAGCGCGGCAACCTTGCCGAAGCGCGGGTGCTGCGGCTGCAGTGGGGCGAGTGGCTCGCGTCGTCGGGAGACTTTGGTGGAGCCGTGCAAGCGGTGTCTCCCCTCGAAGAAGCGCGCTCGCTCATGTTGCAGTGGGTCGATCTCGGCATCGAGGCAGGTGGCCCGCAGCGCGCGCCCTTGCTCGTGAAGCGCCTCGAGCTCGAGCCGAAGAACTCCGCGAACGTCGTGCAGCGCGCCTTCGACGTGCTGGGCGATCGCAGTGAGGTGACGGCCTCGGAGCGCGCGGCGCTGGGCGAAGCGCTCATGAGCTCGCTCGACGCCGAAAGCCTCGAGCAACGAAAGCCCCTCGCGCGCGCCGCGCTGCGGGCGATGGTGCGTGACGAAGCGGCGCTCGGCGTGACGAAGCCCGGGGTGGTGGGTCGACTCATCGCGTTCGACGACGGAGCCCTTCGAGCCGACGTCCCCTCGTACGCGCCCGGCGTGCGTCCCCTCACCGCGCAGACGACGCGCTTCGAGCGTGAGTCGACGGCCCTGACGCCCTTCGACGCCGTGTTGCTGCCGAGCGGTGCGCTGCTCGTCGCGCTGGGAGAAAACGGCATTGCGCTGGTGAATCACCACGGGCGGGTGACGTGGCGCGCCGACGTGCCGGCCTTCTCGCTCGTCGCCAGTGACGAAGGCCCGACGGTGTTGGCGCTCGCTCCGCGCGAAGACGTGACGAGCGTGTCTCGCATCTCGGTCGCGACGAAGCGCGCGCAACGTTGGGCAGAGGTACAGCTGAGCTGCTTCAGCCCCACGTTCCGCGATGGCATCTGGTTCATCGGTGCGGGGCCACGCGTGCTGGGGCTCGACGTGCTCGGTGAGCGGCCCACGCCGCTGTGGGAGCTTCCGCCCGGGCCCGACCACGCTCCGGTACGCGTCATCGCCAGCAGCGCACCGCGTGTGACGGTACTGACCTCGGGCTTCGAGATCGGCCGCCGGGCGTGGCGGCTGCCTTCATTCGACGCCGAGTTCGCGAACGGCCTGCATCAGGCACAGGGCATCGAGGCGATGGCCGTGTCTCCCGAGGGCGGCTTCGTGCTCGTCGGAACGGGCGCGAACGGCGAGCTGCGAACCTGGTCTCCCGCCGTGGCTGCCAATCAGCCCCTCGTCACCCAGCCTCTGCCGGGCAAGCTCGCGGGCACGCCTGCGAGTCAGTCCGCGTGGCAGGCGCTGCCGACGAAGTGGCGGCAGGAGACGCCTGACCAGCTCGACGTGATTCTCCGCCCTGGTCAACACAGTCTGGGCTTCGGCCACGCCACCACGGCGCGCACACGCTTCCTCAACGACACGCTCATCATCTGTTGCGACAACGGCCACGTCGTCTGCTTCGACCTCACGCAGCAGCGCGTGGTGCGCGACGTGACGGTGAAGCCGTGAGGGTCGTCGAGCTGATCGACTTCCCCGACGGAACGCTCACCGAACGTGGGCCCGCGCGCCGCTATCAACGGTTTCCCATCGGCCCCTTCGTTGCCTCACCGACGGGCACGCTGCGAGTTCCCGCGCAGGCGCCGAACTCCGGGTGGCAGCTGGTACTCGAGAACGAAACGCCGCGCTTCATCGGAGAGATGGCCGCGCGGCTCCGCAGCCTCGACGACACAGGCGACTCGACCCTGTTCCGCGTCGAGATGGGCGAAGCGGTCGTGCTCTTCCGCGTGGTGCCGGAAGAACTCCCCGCGCTCGCGTGGCCGGCCGAGCTCGATGACGTCATCACGGGGGTCGCGCCCGGTGTCGCGGGGCTCGACGTGCTCGCCGACGCGCTGCTCGAGCGCAGCCACCCGCTGGGAGAGCGACTGCGCGGCCTGAACCACCGGTGGACTGACGCCGATTGGAGCGGAGAGCTGCCGCTCCTCGAGCGTGAAGCCCGCTTCGACTTCGGCTGGTCACGGGGCGTCGCGACGTCGGCTGTGCTGCGAACCTTGCGAGGGCTCGATCGGCTCGGCGCGCACGTCTCGACGCACCTGGTGCAGACCGTCGAGCTGCTCACGTGGAGCGACGAGGCCCCGAGCCTCGAGTCGGTCTCGTCGTCACTCGAGGCCTTGCTGCGCCATCGCTTGCCGTGGCTTGGCGTCTTGCGGGTCCATGGCCTCAAGCCAGCCGTCGGCGATGCGCTGCAGCGAGCCTGGAGAGCTGGCCGCTGGAGCGCGCGGGTGAGTCGTGACTGTCACCTCGAGACGCCCAGGCCGGCGCAGCTGCGCCTCGTCACCTCCGCGCGCAGCGACGATGTTCCCGAGCGCGGGTTCATGCAGGTCGGAACGGGCAGCCCGATGTCGTTCGTTCGCCTTCGCCACGCGACGCCCGAGCTCACGGTCGCGCGTCAGGCGTTCACGCTCAATGGGTCGACCCGCACTCGCCTCGCCCAGGCGCAGGGCCCATGGGTCATCCCCTTGAAGCCGAAAGACCACTTCACGATCGATGAACGGTCGTACACGATCGAGCTGGCGTAAGAGGCGCTCCTCGGAGGCTGCATGTCAGAACGTGCGTATCTCGATCTCTTGAAGTCGGTGCTCGACCACGGAAAGCCGCGTGCCGACCGCACGGGCACGGGCACCCGCGCGCAGTTCGGCGGCCAGATGCGCTTCGACCTGCGCACGAGCTTCCCGTTGCTGACGACGAAGAAGGTGCACCTCAAGTCCATCATTCACGAGCTGCTGTGGTTCGTGAGCGGCTCGACGAGCGTGCAGCCCCTGAAAGACGTGGGCGTCTCCATCTGGGACGAGTGGTCGACGGCGGAGCAGACTGCCCGCTTCGGCCGCGCCGCCGGAGAGCTCGGGCCCGTCTACGGCCACCAGTGGCGCAACTTCGGCGCGACGAAGAAGGCCGACGGCACGTACGAGCGTGACGGGTTCGATCAGCTCTCGCGCGTCGTGCGCGACATTCGCGAGAACCCCATGAGCCGCCGGCTGCTCGTCTCGGGGTGGAACCCGAAAGAGGCCGACCAGGTCGCGCTGCCGCCCTGTCACACGCTCTTCCAGTTCCACGTGCAGGACGGCGAGCTGTCGTGTCACCTGTACCAGCGCTCGGGCGACGTCTTCCTCGGAGTGCCCTTCAACATCGCGAGCTACGCGCTGCTGACGCTGATGGTGGCGCAGTCGACGGGGCTCAAGCCGGGCGACTTCGTACACAGCTTCGGAGACGTGCACCTGTACAACAACCACGTCGACCAGGCCCGCGAGCAGCTCTCACGGGAGCCGCGCCCGCTGCCGCGCATGACGCTCAACCCGGAGCGGAAGAACCTGTTCGCCTTCCGCTACGAGGACTTCACCCTCGAAGGGTACGACCCGCACCCGGCCATCAAGGCTCCGGTGGCGGTGTGACGGTGATGCAGCCGCTCGGCCTCGTCGTCGCGGTCGCGCGCAATGGCGGCATCGGCCTGCGCAACGCCCTGCCCTGGCGCATTCCCGAAGACCTCAAGCGCTTCAAGGCCGTGACGCTCGGCCACGCCGTCATCATGGGCCGCGCGACGCACGAGTCGATTGGGAAGCCCCTCGTCGAGCGGCGCAACATCGTGGTGACGAAGACGCGTGCCGAATTTCCGGGCTGTGAGACGGCGCCATCGCTCACCGCGGCCCTGGAGCTGGCGCGCACGACCGATGCGATGCCGATGATAATCGGAGGGGCGAAGCTGTACGCCGAGGCGCTGCCGCTCGTGACGCACCTGTTCCTCACCGAGGTCGAGCGCGACGTCGAGGCCGACACGTTCTTCCCCGCTTGGCGGCGCGAGGAGTGGCGCGAGGTGAGCCGTCTGCCCGCGCAGACCCCTGACGTCTTCTTCGTGAACCTGGAGCGACGGTGAACCCCGCAGCACGGAAGGGCCCCTCGAACCGCTTCATGGGCTGCGGCCTCGTGGTGCTGCTGTCAGTGACGACGTGTGGCTTCTGGGGCGTTCGCACCACGCGAGCGCTCCTCGAGTTCAAGCGCTTCGAGCACACGCCTCCGGGTACGGCCCTCGAGACGGTCGTCGGAGCCGCAGTCGACGCGGGCTTCGAGCCGTGGCCCATGGGTGATGTGGGGCCCGACGACGCCGGTGTGGCCACGGTCGACCTCGTGAAACAGCACGGGCCGCCGGTGGGCAGTTGGCACCTGCTCGTCAATCACGTCGGCGGTCGCGTCACGGCGGTGAAGCCGGTGATTCCCGACTGAAGGCGCTGCCTCCAGATGGCGCCGTGCGAAATGACGACCCGTGGACGTGAAGGGGTCAGGGCATTACGACCGGCTCATGAAGATCTACACGAAGACGGGCGACGGCGGAGACACCTCACTCTTTGGCGGCGGGCGCGTCGGCAAAGAGAGTGACCGTGTCGAGTCGTACGGGCAGATCGACGAGCTGAACTCGGTGCTGGGCATGGCGCGCGCCGAAGACATGGGCAAGCTCGACGCCCTCATGCAGACCCTGCAGGATCAGCTCTTCACCATCGGCTCGATCCTCGCGACGCCTGCGGGCAGCAAGGCCGCCTCGCACATTCCACAGCTCCGGCCAGAATGGATCACCGCGATGGAGCTCGCCATCGACGAGTTCGACAAGGAGCTTCCACCGCTCACCTCGTTCGTGCTGCCGGGTGGAACGCGGAGCGCAGCCGCGCTCCACCATGCCCGCTGTGTCTGCCGTCGCGCCGAGCGCCGCATCGTGCCCCTCATGCGCGCGGGCGACGTCGACCAGGAGATCATCGTCTACCTGAACCGCCTCTCAGACCTGCTGTTCACGCTCGCGCGCGTCGCCAATGCCCGTGCTGGCGTCAAGGACGTGCCCTGGGTCGCACCGAAGGCGTGATGATTCCCTCGGGGCGGCTGCGGGCGCTCGCCGTCAACGCTGGCTTCGACCTCGTGGGCTTCGCGCGCGCCGAGCCCATCGACCCGCACGTGCTGGGTGACTGGCTCGCGCAGGGCTTCCACGCCGACCTCGACTGGATGTCGGAGCGGGTCGCCGAGCGGCTCGATGTGACGGCGCTGCTCCCGGGAGCGAAGACGGTCATCGCGCTCGCGTGCAACTACTGGCGGTCGGACGATGCCGGGCCAATCGCTCGGTATGCGCGCGGCCGCGACTACCACGCGACGATGCGAGACCGGCTGAGGGTGCTCCGGCGGGGGCTGCGCGAGCAGTTCAGTGGCGTCGCCGACTACGGCTCGGTCGACGCCAACCCGGTGATGGAGAAGGTGCACGCCGCGCGCGCGGGCCTCGGCTTCGTTGGAAAGAACGCGTGCTTCATCACTCCGGAGTTCGGCTCGTGGGTCGTGCTCGCGACGATGATCATCGATGCCGAGGTCGACGAGTACGCGACGGGTCCGACCGCCGACGTGTGCGGCCGGTGCTCGCTGTGTCTGACCTCCTGCCCCACGGGGGCCATCGTGAGCGAGCGGGTCGTCGACGCGGGAGCGTGTCTTTCGTACCAGACCATCGAGAACGACCGTTCGGTGCCCGAGCGGCTACGCCTTGCGATGCCCAACCTCGTCTTCGGGTGTGACGTCTGCCAGGACGTCTGCCCGCTGAACGCAACGCCGATTCGCGCGCAGGCGCGGTTCGAGCCGAGAGCCGTCGCACAAGCCTCGGTGCTCGAACTCGCCGCGATGACGCGAGAGCAGTGGGACGTGTGGGCGCCCGGCATGGCGCTCATGCGCGCAGGCTTCGATGGGCTTCGTCGAAATGCGGCGTATGCCCTTGGCGCGATGAAGGCGCTCGAGGCGCGCCCGGTGCTCGAACGGCTCGTTGCCGACGGCGACCACCGCGTGCGCGAAGCCGCCGCCTGGGCGCTGACCCAGCTGACTTGAGGCGGGCGCCCTCCGAACGCCGCGACCTCCTTCGCCTTTCCGCGCTCTCGAGTGGCACACCCACGACCGTTTTGGTCGCCGCCGTGCCGCTCGACGACCTCGCATGTCAGACCCGTGTGCGAGAAGCCTCGGAATGAGCAGCGTTCGAACGGCTGACGCGCAGTGCACCCGGGTCGCGGCGCGCCAACAGGGCGTGTTGCAGCGTCGTCAGGCGCAGCTGGCGGGGTTGTCGCTTCGTCAGATTCAGACGCGCGTTCGTTCGGGGCGCTGGCAGGTCGTGCACCCGGGCGTCTACCGAATCGCGGGGGCTCCGAACGTCTGGCACTCCGAGCTGAAGGCGCTGTGTCTGTGGCTCGAGCCCGAGTGCGTGCTCTCCCACCGCGCGGCCGCAGAGCTGCACGGGTTCTCGCGCTTCGAGGGCTGTCGCGCGAAGGACATCACCGTGCACCGCCGTGTCCGTGAGGCGGTTGGCATCACCCCCCACCGCACGAACGACCTGCCATCTCGCGAAGTGACCGTCGTCTCGGGCTTTCGCGTCACGAGCGTCGAACGCACGCTCCTCGACCTCGCGGCGACGGAAGACCCGTCGACCGTCAGAGCCTGTCTCGACGAGGCCCTGCGCCGACGCTGGACGACGCTCGAGCGGTTCTCGCAGCACCTCTCGCGTCATGGAGGCGCCCGCGGCATCGCGAGCCTCAAGGCCCTCGTGCACGAATACCTGGGTGGTGACGGGCCGACCGAGAGCGAGCTCGAGCAGCGCGTGCTCGACGTTCTCGAAGAGCACGACCTGCCGCGCCCCGTGAAGCAACAGGTGGTGAAAGCTGGCGACCGTGTGCGCCGGCTCGACTTTCACTTCCCCGGAACGCGCGTCGTGCTCGAAGCCGACGGTTACGCCTTTCATTCAGGCCTGACGGAGTTCGAGCGAGACCGCACCCGCGCGAACGCGCTCGTCGCGAAGGGCTTCATCCTGTTGCGGTGGACGTGGCGGGCCCTCGAGCAGCACCCGCACCAGTTGGTCGACGAGCTCGAACGCGTGCTCGCGTCACAGACCCGACGCGCGGCCTAGCGCCTCACCTGATGGGCCGACGCAGCGCCTCTACAGCGCGCATTCTTTTCGGTGTCGCTCTCCGACGCCGTGGGGCACCGTCGGCCCACCATGGCCACCAGCTTCACGCCGATGTCGAAGAAGATCCGCAAGGACGACGCCCTCGACTACCACTCGAAGGGTCGCCCCGGAAAAGTCGAGGTCGTGCCCACGAAGCCGACGGCGACGGCGAGAGACCTCTCGCTCGCGTACACGCCCGGCGTCGCCGAGCCGTGTCTCGAGATCGCCAAAGACCCCGACCTCTCGTACCAGTACACGGCCCGAGGAAACCTGGTCGCCGTCATCTCGAACGGCACCGCGGTGCTCGGTCTCGGTGACATCGGCCCGTGGGCTGGCAAGCCGGTGATGGAGGGCAAAGGCGTGCTCTTCAAGAAGTTCGCCGACATCGACGTGTTCGACCTGAACGTCGACGCGAAAGAGGTCGACCTCTTCTGCTCCATCGTGAAGTCGCTCGAGCCCACCTTCGGCGGCATCAACCTCGAAGACGTGAAAGCGCCCGAGTGCTTCATCATCGAGGAGCGCCTCAAGCGCGAGATGAACATTCCCGTGTTCCACGACGACCAGCACGGCACCGCCATCATCTCGGGCGCGGCGTTGCTGAACGCGGCGGAGCTCGCAGGCAAGAAGCTCGAGAACCTGCGCGTCGTCGTCTCGGGCGCGGGAGCTTCGGCCATCGCCTGCACCAACTTCTGGGTCACCCTCGGCGTGAAGCGCGAGAACGTGTTGATGGTCGACACCAAGGGCGTGCTCCACAAAGGCCGCACCGACAACATCAACCAGTGGAAGGCGCCCTACGTGCAGGACACGAAGGCGCGCACGCTGGCCGAGGCGCTCGAGGGCGCCGATGTCTTCCTCGGCGCGTCGGTGAAGGGCGTGGTCGACGGGCCGATGCTCAAGCGCATGGCGAAGAAGCCCATCATCTTCGCGCTCGCGAACCCCGACCCCGAGATCAGCTACCCCGAAGCGCGTGAAGCGCGGCCCGACGGCATCGTGGCGACGGGGCGCTCCGACTACCCGAACCAGGTGAACAACGTGCTCGGGTTCCCCTTCATCTTCCGCGGAGCGCTCGACGTTCGCGCGCGGCAGATCAACGAGCCCATGAAGCTGGCGGCGGCGAAGGCGCTGGCGGCGCTCGCGAGAGAAGACGTGCCTGACGCGGTGTCGCGTGCCTACGGCGGAGAGCGCTTCACCTTCGGCCCCGACTACATCATCCCCAAGCCGTTCGACCCGCGCGTGCTGCTGTGGGTCGCTCCGGCGGTGGCGAAGGCGGCGATGGAGACCGGCGTCGCGCGGCTGCCCGTCGACTTGAACGCCTACCGCGACCGCCTGCACAAGCTGCAGTCGCGCTCGAACCAGGTGATGGCGAGCATCGTCACGCGGGCTCGCACCGTGACGAAGCGCATCGCCCTCGATGACGGAGAGCACCCACGCGTGCTCCAGGCCGCGCGCATTCTGAAGGAAGACGGCGTGTGCGAGCCGGTGCTGCTGGGCAAGAAAGACGTCATCGAGCGCGCCATCGTCGAGCACAAGCTCGAAGACGAGCTGGGCGGTGTCTCCATCGTCGACCCGGCCACGAGCCCGCTCGTGGAGCGCTACACCGACGCATACTGGAAGCTGCGTCAGCGCCGGGGCGTCACCCACGAGCTCGCGGCGACGCGCATGCGCTTCCGCGGTTACTTCGGCGCCATGCTGGTGCGCGAAGGGGCGGTCGACGGGCTCGTCACGGGGCTCACGCAGACGTACCCCGAAGCAGTGCGGCCTCCGCTCGAGGTCATCGGCACGCACCAGGGGCGGCGGGCGGGCGGCGTGTACCTCGTGGTGCAGCGCAACGACTTCAAGTTCTTCGCCGACTGCACGATGAACCCCGAGCCGACGCCCGAGTACCTCGCCGACATCGCCATCGCGACGGCCGACCTCGCGCGCTCGTTCGACGTGACGCCACGGCTCGCGTTCCTCTCGTATTCCACCTTCGGCAGCGCCGCGGGCTCGTCTCCAGAGCGAATGCGCAAGGCCATGGAGCTGGCCCGCGCGGCACGACCCACGCTGGAGATGGACGGTGAGATGCAGGTCGACCCCGCGCTGCTCCAGGACGACCGCGATCAGCGCTACCCGTTCTCGGCCCTGACGGGCGACGCGAACGTGCTCATCTTCCCGAGCCTCGACGCGGCGAACATTGCGTACAAGCTCCTCTGGCACTTCGGCGGAGCCGAGGTCATCGGCCCCCTGCTCCTCGGCATGAACAAGCCGGTCAACGTGCTGCAGGTGAACGCGAGCGTGCAGGACATCGTCAACCTCGCGGCCGTCACGGCGGTGCGCGCGCAAGGGGGCGAGCTGGTCTTCTGAGCTGTGCACAGCGGCCTGCGACGGCGGCATCACTCCTCGAACCGCGCCTGCCGCGCCGTGCCCGCCTTCGAGTGGACCTGGTGGGCGGCGGGCACTCGCTCGACGGTGCGAGGCTCGACGATTCGCGCGTGGAAGCAGCAGATGGGCGCCTCATCGGGCCCGCTCCGTCGGAGCGCAGACGCGTCGCGTTCGGCGCGAATGCGCGAACGAAACCAGGCCTCGGTGATGCGCCAGGACGCGTGACCTTCAGCAGCGAATGAGAGAGACCAGACGCGTGACGACTCCGCTGCCGACGTCGCGTGGGTTGCCGCTGCCAGTGCTGCTCGCGCTGCTGGGCCAGACCGCCATCTCGGCAGGCACGCATCTGGCGGCCCGCCGTGCGACCCAGGACGTCGACGCCATCTCGCTGGTGACGATGCGCATTCTGCTGTCGGCGGCGGGCTACCTCGGCGTGCTGGCGGCGTTGAAAGGGCCGCTGCTGCCTCCGCGAAAGACGTGGGGCTGGTGGTTGCTCTTCGGCTTTCTCGCCGGCCCGGTGAACCAGGGCTTCTTCGTGTACGGGCTCGCGCAGTCGAAGGCCTCGCACGCCGGCCTGCTCTATGGCCTCACGCCCGCGGGGGTGTACCTGCTGAGCGTCGCGCGTGGGCGTGAAGCACCGACCCGCGCGCGGTTGGGGGGCATCGTCGTCGCGTTCGTCGGCGTGCTCGTGCTGCTGCTCGGCCGTGGGCTCGGTGAAGCGCTCGGCCCGCTCGTGGGAGACCTCTTCATTCTCGGCGCCGTGCTGGCGTGGGTCTTCTGGACCGCGGAGTCACGCGAGAAGGCACAGACCTTCGGTGGGCTGCGCACGGCGGGGTGGAGCCTCATCGCCGGCGCGCTCTGGTGTCTGCCCGCGGCTCCGTTCGTGGTGAAGCTCGACGCGTTCGTCGCGGCGCCGGCCATCGCGCACTGGTGCCTTGCGTACCTCGTGCTGATGACGAGCATGGGCTCGTACGCGTTGTGGAACTACGCGCTCTCGCGCACGGAGGCCTCGCGAGTTGCCGTCTTCGCGAACCTGCAGCCCATCGCCACCGCCGTCGCCGCGTGGGCGCTCCTCGACGAGAAGCTCGGCTGGGAGTTGCTTGCCGGTGGTGTGCTCGTACTCATCGGCGTGAGGCTGGCGCAGCGGCAGTAGCGTGAACGGCGTTTCCGCGAAGGTCGTGGCCACGAGAACCTCGACCGCGCTCAGGGCACGAGCAGCTTCTGCACCTCGAGCGCTTCAGCCGACCGCCCCAGGTGATTCAGACACCGCACCTTCTGCTGCAGCACCATTCTTCGCAGCGGCGCCTCTTCCACGCTGTCGCCCGCCGGAGCGCGCAACCACCGGTCGGCCTCCTCCAGCGCGAGCTCGCAGTTCCCCACATCGGCCAGCTTCGCCACCGCGCGCGCCTGCGTCTCCCGAGTCGTCGAGTTGATGGGCACGAACGGCACGTGCGCCTGACGCTCGAGCTCCCGCAGGTTCTCTTCGATGGACCTCAAGTTGAACCCGGTGCCACGGCGACGACGAATCGGCGGCGGCGCCACGGCCACCGGCCCCGGCTGCACGGTGACGACGGAGTCCGGCGGAGCATCGATGGGCGGCGCAGGCGGCGGAACATTCACCGGCGCCTCGGCGATTCCCGGCGGTGGAGCCGCCCACTCCTCTTCCGGGTTCGCCGACGGGGGCTCGACGTCGGTCTCGTCGGCAGCCACCACCGGCTCGATGGCAGGCGTCGGTGCGACCTCTGGCTTCACCGTCGGGAGCGGCGGCGTGCTCGGGGCCGCAGACGGCCAGCGGTAGTCGTCGAGCTCGCCTTCGTGCCACGCGACCGCATGCCCCGCCGTGACCACGTGGGTCGACTTCGGCGTCTTCACCTCGACGCTGCCCTCCTCGACTGCGACGACCACCTTCGCGAGCTCGCGCGAGACGAGGAAGCGCGTGCCCAGGTCCTTCACCTCGACGTCGCCGGCGCGAATGGTCAACACGCGCTCCTCGCGGTGCGGCACCACCATGGCGAGGCTGCCGCGCGAGATGTCGAGCGTGAGTGCCTTCTCCTCCAGCTTCGCGAGCTGCACGTCGGTCGACCCGGTGAGGCCCGCCTTGGTGCCGTCGGGCAACTTCAACCACAGCGACCCGTCCTTCTCGGTCGACAGCCGCGCGCCGGTCTCGAGCACCTGCGCCGTGCCCAGCGCGCCCGTGCCGCTCTTCGCCTTGCGCGCGCTCGCGACGACGGCCTTCACCGGCCTGCCCGGCGGCGGCTGCGGAATCGCGACCGGCGCGAGCGGCGTCGGAGAAACGGCGTTCGCGACAGGAGAGGTGCCACCACCGGCGCCATCGACGGGCTGAGACGAGACGATGCGAAACGCGACGAACGCGAGCGCACACGCCGCCGCCGCTGCGAGCACGAAGCG
>JAACJQ010000092.1 GCA_016879935.1 Archangiaceae bacterium
AAGCTCGAGTGCCGCATGGGCGCCGCGTTCCTTCGCGGTGAAGAGCCCGGCCGGTTCTACGTGACCGAGCTCGGCAAGGTGGCCGACGCGAAGGCCGGCTACCCCGCGGCGCCCTGCATGCCGTGACGATCAGTTCCCGCGTCGCCTGAAGCACACCTCGCACAACGCGATGGTGCTCACCGTCTCGTGTCCCACGCCGCCCGGGTCATCGACCCAGACCTTCTTCTGCTTGATTCGTTTGGTGACCTGAAACGCGTCGGGCCTGGGCGGGTATCGCCTGCTGCGCGTCTCGACGACGACCTGATGCTGACGCTGATGCGGACCGACGACTTCACTGCACTCGGAACAACGGTACATCGATGACAGCCGATGGGGGCGACTCGTCCGCGATGGGTGGCTGAGGCCCCGCGGAGCGTGAGAGCGCGTGGTGCGCTCACAGACTGGAACCTGAAGAGAAGCTCGTCGAGGAAGGCGCGAGGGCGCCACGTCCAGAGTTGGGAGCAGGATTAGCAGGAGGCGATCGGCCCCCGCAAGCGAGCCCCAACGTCGCGATGGAAGCCGTGAATCTGACGGTGGCGTGCTACGTCGCCGCGTCATGCTCCTCCCAGTCCTCGCCGCCGTTCTCGCGCAGGCCCCGGCTGCGCCTGCTCCTTCCGCCGAGCCGCTCGACTTCACCAAGCAGGTCAAGGTGCTCTACCGCGTGGTCGCCTGCGCTGGCGAAGAGCCGCTGCCCGCGAACATCGACGCGAAGGTGGTCGAGCAGCACTGCAAGGAGCTCGAGCGTCGCAAGGAGAAGTACCGCAAGACCTGGGTCGGCGAGGCGATGCCGTTCATCCAGGGCCTGAAGCCCGCGGGGCTGCCCACCACCGTCGTCTACCCGTTCGGCGGCGGCGATCTCATCTCGGCGCTCACCACGTACCCCGAGGCCACCGACATCACGACGATGTCGCTCGAGCACGCGGGCGATCCACGCCGCATCGACACCGTCACCTCGAAGGAGCTCGCCGCGTCGCTCGCGCTCATTCGCTCCACCTCGTCGGGCCTGCTCGTCGCCAACGACTCGAAGACCGAGAACCTCATGAAGGGCCAGCGCGGCGAGCTCCCGGGCCAGCTCTCGTTCTTCCTCATCGGCCTCGCGGTGCACGGCTTCGAGCCTGTCTCGCTCAAGTACGTGAAGCCGAACACCGACGGCTCGCTGCGCTACCTCACGGCGGCCGACCTGCAGGCGACGGAAGAGAAGACCGCGAAGCTGCTCCACAAGGCGTGGGTGTCGCCCGACTTCTCGGAGGCGTTCGACAACCTCGAGCTCGTGTTCGTGAAGAAGGGCGAAGACCCGAAGACGCAGGCGCGCGTGCACCGCCACTTCGCGCAGAACCTCGCCGACACGAACTTCGGCCAGGACGAAGGCATGAAGAACTACCTCGAGAAGAAGGGCCGCATCGTCGCGATGACGAAGGCCGCGAGCTACCTGCTGTGGCGCGACCACTTCTCGACGATTCGCAACTTCCTGCTGAACCACATGGAGTTCATGGTGAGCGACTCGACCGGCATTCCGCCGGTGTTCGCGACGAAGGCCGGCTTCGAGCAGCAGGCCTACGGCAAGTTCGCCGAGTCGTTCCTGGGCGCGAACCCGCAGTACAACGAAGACTTTCGCAGGCTGTGGAAGACGGCCAAGCCGCTGGCCTTCCGCTACGGCTACCTCGACAAGAACCTCTCGATGCACATGCTCGTGACGTTCAAGAAGCCCGCGGAGCCGGCGAAGCCCTGACAGTGCACGCGCTCGTCGTCGCGCTCTTCCTGACGCAGACGCCGGAGCCACCGTCTCCCGCGATGGCGGCGGTGCGCGCGACGACGGAGAACGAGTTCGTCGATCAGCTCAACGAAGACGGCCGCCACGTTCGGTTCGGCACGAAGGACAAAGGCGCCGTTCACGTGTGGAAGCCCCGCGCGTTCAAGGCCGCGACCGCCGTCACCGTCATCTACCTGCACGGGTTCTACACAGACGTCGATCGCGCGATTCTCGAGCACCAGCTGCTCACGCAGTTTCGCGACTCGGGCCGCAACGCGCTCTTCATCGTGCCCGAAGCACGCAGCGGGCGAACCGACCCGGTGTTCTGGAGTGACTTGAAGGGCCTGCTCGAGCTCGTCGAGAAGCGCACGAAGATGAAGGCGCCCGAGCGCGTCGTCGTCGTCGGCCACTCCGGTGCGTACAAGACGATCGTCGAGTGGTTGGAACACGAGCCGCTCGAGCAGGTGGTGCTCGTCGACGGGCTGTACGGCAACGACGAAGAGTTTCGCGACTGGGTGACGGCGGCGACCGAGAAGACGCACCAGCTCGTGCTCATCGGCTTCGACACCCAGCAGCGCACCGAGTGGTTTCTGCGGAAACACCCCGAGGCCGTGAAGCTCGACGACCTGCCGTACCTCTACGACGAATTGCCGCCCTCGGTGCGCAAGGCGAAGCTGGTGTTCTTCCAGTCGGAGCGCTTCGACCACATGGGCATGGTGACGACGGGTCGGCTCGTGCCGTGGTTGCTCCACGCTTTCCGATGAGCGGGCGGGCGAACTTCCACCGCTTTCGTTAAGCAGTCGGTCCCCCGCAGCGCCACAGGAGTGCCCCGGTGATCTCGTTCACGCTCAACGGTCGGAAGACCGATGTCGACGTTCCGCCCGAGATGCCGCTCCTGTGGGTGCTGCGCGACGTGTTGCACCTGACCGGCACGAAGTTCGGCTGCGGTATGGCGCTGTGTGGCGCGTGCACGGTGCACCTCGAGGGCTCACCGCTGCGCTCGTGTCTGACGCCGGTCTCGGTCGTCGAGGGTAAAGCCGTCACCACCATCGAAGGCCTCGCGCCGAAAGAGAACCCGCACCCGTGCCAGCGCGCGTGGAGCGAGCTGTCGGTGCCTCAGTGTGGCTACTGCCAGTCGGGGCAGATCATGAGCGCCGCCGCGCTGCTCGAGACGAAGCCGACGCCGACCGACGAAGACATCGACACCGCGATGAGCGGCAACATCTGCCGCTGCGGCACGTACCCGCGCATTCGCGCCGCGATTCACCGCGCTGCCGAGCTGAAGAACGGAGGCACGCCGTGAAGCTGAATCGACGGGCGTTGCTCAAGGCGGGCGCTGCGCTGGGTGGTGGCCTCGCCGTCGGTGTCTGGGTGCTCGACCTGGAGCGGGGAAAAGGCACGCCCGAGCTGTTCGCGCCGAACGCGTTCATTCGAGTGCCGGCGAAGGGCCCGATTCGCGTCGTCGTGGGGCGCGTCGAGATGGGGCAGGGCACGTCGACGGCGACCGCGATGCTGGTGGCTGAAGAGCTCGAGGTCGACCCGCTGAGCCTCGAGATCGAGCTCGCGACCGCCGATCGCGCCTACGACAACGCCGCGCTCGGGTTTCAGCTGACGGGCGGCAGCACGAGCACGTCGACGAGCTGGGAGCCGTTGCGTGAAGCCGGCGCGGCCACACGTGAGCTGCTGAAAGAGGCCGCGGCCTCGAAGTGGAAGGTCGATCGCTCCGAGCTGACGGTGAAGAACGGCGTCATCACGCACGCCGGCTCGAACCGGTCGGGCGCCTACGGAGAGTTCGTCGAAGCCGCGGCCTCGCTCACCATTCGTGCGCCCGAGCTCAAGACGAAGGACTTCCAGGTCATCGGCAAGCCGCTGCGGCGGGTCGACGCCGTGTCGAAGACGAACGGCACGGCGGTGTTCGGCATCGACGTGCAGGTGCCGCAGGCGCTCGTCGCCGTCATCGTTCGGTGCCCCACCATCGGCGGCACGGTGAAGTCGTTCGACTCCTCGAAGGCGCTGGCGATGGCTGGGGTGAAGCACGTCGTGCAGGTGCCGCAGGGCGTGGCGGTGGTGGCGCAGACGTACTGGCACGCGAGGCAGGGCGCGCAGGCAGTGACGGTGGAGTGGAACGAGCCAGCGTCGCCATTCGATTCGTCGACGTTGCGTGACGCGCACCGGGCGCTGCTGAAGCAGCCGCCGACGCAGAACGCGCGAAACGACGGCGCCGCGGCCGACGTGCTCTCGAAGGCGACGCAGAAGATCTCCGCCGAGTACTTCGCGCCGTTTCTCGCGCACGCGCCGATGGAGCCGCAGAACGCGACCGCGCACGTCACGCCGGGTCGCTGTGAGATCTGGGCTCCGACGCAAGGCCCCGCGCAGGCTCGGGAGATCGCCTCACGCATCACGGGGCTGCCGCTCGACGCCATCGTGCTGCACCAGACGCTGCTGGGCGGCGGGTTCGGCCGGCGCATCGGGCAGGACTACGTGGCCGAGGCGGTCGAGGTCTCACGCGCCATCGAAGGCCCGGTGAAGGTCGTCTGGAGCCGCGAAGACGACATGCGGCACTCGTTCTATCGACCCTCGGCGACGCACGCGCTCGAGGCAGCCCTCGACGGCGGGGCAGTGGCGGCGTGGCATCACCGCGTCGTGACGCAGTCGGTGTTCCTCTCGGTGATGGACAGCTTCGTCGGCGGGCTGACGGCCGAGGCGCCCGAGAAGATCCGCACGAAGACCGCCGAGTTCGCCAAGTCGGTGGTGCCGAGCCGCGACATCACCTCGTACGAAGGCGCTGACTCGGTCGCCTACGCGCTCCCCAACGTGAGGGTCGACTTCCACCAGCACGAGCCGAACGTGCCGACGGGGTTCTGGCGATCGGTCGGCCATTCACACACGGCGTTCGCGACCGAGAGCTTCATCGACGAGTGCGCGTGGGCGTTGGGCAAAGACCCGCTCGAGTTCCGCCGTGGGCTGCTCGCGGGCAAGACGCGGCACCTGTCGTGTCTCGAGCTCGTCGCGAAGCACTCGGGGTGGGGAACGCCGCTCGAGGAGGGCCGCGCGCGCGGGGTCGCCGTGCACGAGTGTTTCGGCTCCGTCGCAGCGGCGGTGCTCGAGGTCAGCGTCACCGACGGCGCGATTCGGGTTCACCGCGCGGTGATGTCGGCCGACTGCGGCCGCCTCGTGAACCCCGACATCGTGCGCTCGCAGCTCGAGTCGGCCTGCCTCTTCGGGCTCTCGGCCGCGATGAAGCAGCGCATCACCTTCGAGAAGGGCCGTGTGCAGCAGTCGAACTTTCACGACTTCGCGCCGCTGCGCATGAACGAGGCGCCCCGCATCGAGACCTTCATGGTCGAGAGCACGAACGACCCCTCTGGCATCGGTGAGCCGGGTGTTCCCGTCATGGCTCCGGCGCTCGCGAACGCCGTCTACGCGCTCACGAAGAAGCGGCTGCGCACCCTGCCGTTGTCGATGGAGGAGGGCGCGTGAACGAGCTCGCCAGCATCGTGAAGGAAGGGCGTCTTGCGCTGTCGCGTGGGCTGCCGGCAGTGCTCGCCACCGTGGTCGCCGTGCGCGGCTCTGCGTATCGACGACCGGGCGCACGCATGCTCGTGACGAGCGAGGGCTGGCGGGCCGGGAGCATCAGCGGCGGCTGTCTCGAAGCCGACGTCACGAGACAGGCGGCGTTCCTCGTCGCGAACGGGCGCGCGCTCGTGCGCAGCTACGACACCTCGGAAGACGCGGGGGCACGACTCGGCTGTGGTGGAGAGATCGACGTGCTGCTCGAGCCGCTCGTCGACTCCACGTTCCTGGAGTTGCTGGCGCGCGTGGAAGAGCGCCGCGAAACGCTCACCATTCGCACGGCGCTCGAAGGCGGGGCCGGTGAACGCGAGGTGTGGATTGGCGGGGTCTGCGTGTTCTCGAGCGGCGTGCTCGAGGGCCGGGCGGTCTTCGAGGAGCGTGTCGCTCCGTCGCAGAAGTTCATCGTCGTCGGTGCGGGGCACGACGCCTTGCCGGTCGCGCGGCTCGCCGACGAGCTCGGCTGGTCGGTCGATGTCTACGACTGGCGCCCGGGGCTGCTGACGAAGGAGCGGTTCCCCACGGCGAACGTGAAGTGTGTCGCGCTCGATTCGCTCGGCTTCGACGTGGAGCCCGGAACGCTCGCGGTCGTGATGGCGCATCACATCGACTACGACGCTGGCGCCCTGAGCCTGCTGCTTCGCGACGAACGCGTGCTCAGCGTCGGGCTGCTGGGGCCGCGGCATCGGTCGGGGCAGGTGCTGGCGCTGGTCGAGGCGAAGACGGGTCGGCTGAGTGAGGCGCAGCGCGCGCGTCTGCGGGCTCCCGTCGGTCTCGACCTCGGCGCAGAAGGGCCATCGGCGATCGCGCTCTCGATTCTCGCCGAGGCGCAGGCCGTTCGCGCGGGGCGATCGGGTGGCTCGCTGTCGGTCGAACGCTCGCAACAACAGACTGCGCATGGCTGACGTCATCGTCATTCTCGCGGCGGGCGAGGCCTCGAGGTTCGGCAGCCCAAAGCAGCTCGCCGAGTGGCGTGGCCGGCCGCTCGTTCGGTTCGTCACGGAAGAGGCGCTTGCCGCGTGCTCCGACGTGGTCGTCGTCATCGGAGCGCACGCGCCGCTCGTTCGTGACGCCCTCGCGGGCCTCGCGTGTCGCATCGTCGAGAATTTACACTGGCAGCGCGGCCCGGGCTCGTCGCTGAAGGCGGCGCTCGACACCTCGACCGCCGACGGCGTGCTGGTGACCCTCGTCGACCTGCCTCAGGTGACGCGCGAGCACCTCACGCGCCTGTTGAAGACCGAAGGCCCGCTCGTGGCCTCGCGATGGCGTGCGTCGTTCGGTGCGCCGGCCATGTTTCGCGCTCCGTTCATCGAGGCCTTGAAGCGCCTCGACGACGGCGCGGGCGCGAAGTCGGTGCTGCAGGCGAACCGCTCGCAGGTGACGTTCATCGACTGCCCGGAAGCTGCGCTCGACGTCGATGATCGCGAGACGCTCGAGTCACTTCGGCAACAGACCGCGCCACGGCGGTGAGCCGAGC
>JAACJQ010000430.1 GCA_016879935.1 Archangiaceae bacterium
CTCGCCCACGTGTCGGGCTGGAGAAGGAGGCAGGCGCTAAGCCATTCGGGCCGTAGTCAGACGCTCATCAACTGGCGCGCACCGCAGCCGTCGAACCCAGAGATGCAGAAGGCGAGAACCTCACCGGGCCGCCAGGGATCACCGGAATGAACTGTGACAACTCCCGGCGGGTACCCCTCCCCCAACCTCATTACCCGTTCAACCTCTTCGACGGAGGGCGCAATCGAGCTCGTCGCCCACACCTGAGATCCGTATGAGACGACGCGCGGCTCACTCCGAATAAAACCATCGGTTGGACTCATGAATACCAGTGAAGATGAAACTCGCGAGCCCGGCCGCTCGAGCGCAGTTCGAAGCAGCCTCGTGGCCATGTCTCGTCGTGCAGCATCTGAGTCCACGAGCCATTCACTGCCGAGCTGCATCGCCGACTGTGAGACCTGAAGCGCCAAGACGCCATCGAGCCCGCGCCCAAACAGACAAGAGATCCGGCTCCCCGCTGCGAGCCTTTGGAGCGCAAGCGCTGCCAGGGGCGCCTCGTCCAACTCGAGAACCGAACGAAATCAGTCCTGAACCCCAGAGATGGCTGTGCAGTCTGATGCCACCAGAGGCCTCATCAAGAGCGCTCCTCGACTTGAACCGAATCGCACATAACCGCGAGCGCTCCACCAAATGAACAGTCGATCGATACCAGAACCCGAGCCGTACGACTCAGGCTCGCGATGTCGGCGGCCGAGGGATCGAAATCGCCGCCAACCAATGTGCGCCAGTGGTCGACGGCCACCTCTTCATCATGCTCGTTCATCGCGAAGGCCTGCACCGTCGACACGATGGCAAATTTGCGAAGACCCACGACACCGAACTCCGAACACTCGGTCATCACGAGCCGGGTATTGGTCCCATCGAGCCGGCGAAACTCCACGGAGCACAGGACCCCGAGCTGGACCGAAATCAGCGTTCCATCGTGAACCCGTAGGTCGGGCACCAGGCGGAGTCCTCCTCTCACGTGCGCACCTCTTCAATTGTCGCGACACCGATCACGACGGCAACAGCCTCCAAGTCAGTCGGCTCACTCATCGACAACTCTAGGATCCGCGACGGCGAAATAGGGCCCGTGACAGTGTGTGAAAGCCATCGTCCAAGTGAGGGACTCATCGAAGACGAGGACGTCGATCCCTGCCTCGAGGTCAGGAAGGCCTGAGCCTCCGATGGTGAAGCCGAAGACCTTTCGATTCCACGCGCTCACGACGGTGAGCGCGCCTTCACGAACAATGGCTTGGTGCTTCCGCCGCGCAGCTTCGCCAGAGACGGATGGGTACTCGTCGAAGCTGAAGACATGCCAGTCGTACCCGACGTGTGATGGCCGCCCAAAACGGCTGCGCCAGGCTGCCTGCGCCGCGAAGACCTCGGTGCGCGTCAGCTCGGTGGTGGGCCACGAGCGAAGACGGTCGAGAAGATCACCCATCATGCTCAGTCGTCCTCCTGAATGGCGTACACAAGCTCGAAGAGGAGTTGTGAATCAGTCATCGCATCGAGAAACCTGCGCGCACACGCGACCGTCTCTCGGGACCGATCCGGCGAGCCTTTGAACGCTTCCGAGTAGTCTGCAATCGCAGACATCTCCGGAACGATGGCAGCGCCGTCGGTTCTGAAGCCCTCGAGCCCAAGCACGGTCACCTCTCGAGCCTCGCACACCAGAAGGATGTGACGCGCATCTGCAGCCGACACGAGCTCGAGACTCCCGCGCCGAACGACCGTCAAGCCAAGGCCCGATGCAACCCGTGTCGTGAACCCCACCCAGCCTCCGTTCAGAGTGTTCCCACTCGGCGTTTTCGGCTCAACTGCCGCCGCCATGCGTTCCTTCGTCCTCGTCCTGCTCGCTCTTCCCGCGCTCGCGGCCCGCCCGTACCGCGGAGGTGTCGTCTCCGCCGCCCACCCGCTCGGCAGCGCCGCCGGTGCCGAAATGCTCGCGCAGGGAGGAAACGCCGCCGACGCCGTCGTCGCAGCCGCCCTGACCATGGCCGTCGTCGGCCCGTACCACTCCGGTCTCGGAGGCGGAGGGTTCGCCGTCATCAAGGCGCCGCAAGGTGAGTTCGCCTTCGACTTCCGAGAGGTCGCTCCCGCCGGCGCGTCACACGACATGTTCCTCGAGAACGGAGCGCTCGTCCCCGGCCGCTCCACCGACGGAGCCCTCTCGGTCGCCGTGCCCGGAGCCGTCAAAGGCTATCTCGAGCTCCACGCCAAATACGGCAAGCTCCCGCGCGCCAAAGTGCTCGCACCCGCAATCCGCGCTGCGACCCAGGGCTTTCCTGTCACGCCCAAATACCGCGACCTGGCAAAACTGCGCGAAGCCTGTCTTCGCAAAGACCCCGACGCTGCGAAGATCTTCCTGCGCCCCGCAGCTGATGGAATTCCTTCCGTCCCCGAGCTCGGCGTCATCATCAGACAACCCGACCTGGCGAAGACACTTCAATCGCTCGCAGCCAAAGGGGATACCGCCTTCTACGAAGGCCCCATCGCGAAGGCCGTCGCCAAGACCGTGAAAGACGCGGGCGGCGTGCTCACAGAAGCCGATCTCAAGACCTACAAGACCCGCTGGCGTGCCCCGCTCGAAGGCCAGTACCGCGGCCACCGCATTCTCACCATGCCGCCCCCGAGCGGCGGAGGCATCACGCTCCTCCAGGTCCTCGGTGTGCTCGAAGCGAAGGGACCCAAAGGCCCGGCCAACCGCGACGTCGACACGCTCCACACCTTCATCGAGGCCCTGCGCCGCGCCGCCGTCGATCGCGCTCGCTTCGTCGGAGACCCCGATGTGCAGACCGTGCCCACCGCCGACCTCACCTCGAAGGCGTGGATCGACAAGACCCTCGCCAGCATCGACCCCAAACGCGCCACCCGTTCGGTCACCCTCTTCCCACCCGAACTCAAGAAGCCCGAAGCGCCCCTCGACGGTGGCCTCAAACCGCAGAACACCACCCACATTTCTGTCATCGACAAAGATGGCAACGCTGCCGCGCTCACCACCACCGTCAACTACGCCTTCGGTTCCTGCCTCGTCGCCAGGGGCACTGGCATTCTCCTCAACGACGAGATGGACGACTTCGCCGCTCAACCCGGTACACCCAACACGTACGGCCTCGTCTCCGGCGAAGCCAACGCCGTCGCACCGGGGAAAATCCCCCTCTCCTCCATGACGCCGACGCTCGTCTTCATGAAGGACTCGCCGAAAGACGTGATGATCGCCGTCGGCAGCCCGGGCGGCTCCACCATTCCCACCACCGTCCTCCAGGTCATCTCGAGCATCATCGACGCCAACCTCGACCCCGTTCGCGCGTCGGAGCCGGCCGCATTCACCACCAGTGGCTCCCCGACGACGTCATGGTCGACAAGACCGGGCTCGAGCCCGCCACGCTCTCGGCCCTCGAGGCGATGGGCCACACCTTCCGCCGCATCGACGCCTGGGGAGACGCCGAGGCCGTGCTCGTCGACCCCGTCACCAAGCTCCGCTACGGCGGCAGCGACCCGAGGAACGAAGGCGCGCCCACCGGCCACGATTGAGCGCAACGCCTCGCCGGGTGACAATGCCGGCCATGCGCGCGGGGCTCCTCGGCTGCCTGCTGATCGCCTGTGCCCCTGCCTCGCCGGGTGACGTCGACTCGCGCGCCGACGCCATTCTCGCGGGCACGCCCGACCCGAACAGCACCTCGGTCTTCTTCGTCATCGCCACCTTCAACAACGGCCAGATGGGCTTCTGCACCGGCACGCTCATCAGCCCGCGCGTCATTCTCACGGCCGGCCACTGCGTCGACCCAGCCCGTGAAGGCGCCCAGAGCGTGATGGTTCGCGTGATGAACGAGCCGAACGACCAGATGCTCATGATGAGCGACCTGCGCAACGTGGTGCAGATTCGCCGGCACCCGAACTACTCCGGGCAGGGCGCGAACGATCTCGCGCTCCTTCAGCTCGACGTCGCCGTCCCCGGAGTGACGCCCGAGCTGCTCGTACGAACGCCGCCTGCCACCTGGGCCAACCAGCCGATTCGCGTCGTCGGCTACGGCCGCACGTCTCCCAACGGCGCCAGCGACACCGGCACGCGACGAACGCTCAACACCACCATCGCGCGCTCCATGGCCGAGACCTTCGAGTACGGGCAGGCCGGCACGCTCGGCATCTGCGCCGGAGACTCCGGCGGTCCCTCGTTCTGGCAAGGCCGCCTGGCCGGCGTGCACTCGTACGGAACCACGAATCAGTGCGGGGTTGGCGGAGACGTGCGCGTCGACTCCGAGCTCGCCTTCATCGACGCCACCCTCAACGCGTTCGACCCACCCGCGTGCATCGCCGACGGCCGCTGCCAGATGGGCTGCACGCCCGCCGATCCCGATTGCACCTGCGTCGCAGACAACCGCTGCGAAGCCTGCATGGACGGCCGCATCGACCCCGACTGCCCGGCCAACTGCATCGCCAACGACATCTGCCAGAACTCGGGCTGCCCCACGCCCGACACCGACTGCTTCCTCGACGGAGACGTCTGCGCAGCGCCAACCGACTGCGCCGGCAATCGCTGCCTCTCTGACCCACGCGGCTTCCAGTTCTGCTCGCGGCCCTGCGTCGATGACACGGTCTGCACGCGAGACATGGTGTGTCTCGAGGGCGTCTGTCGCGCGGCGCCGGGAGTCATGCCCACGCCCGTCGACGACGTACGGGGTGGCTGTTCCTCCGTTTCGGGCCCGTGGTTGCTCGCCCTCCTCCTCGTGCTCTGGCGGCCCCGATGTTCGACGCGCGCCTGACACCGGCTGGGCTCTCCGACGCTGATGTCG
Organism: Archangiaceae bacterium; assembly: GCA_016879935.1. GTDB lineage: Bacteria > Myxococcota > Myxococcia > Myxococcales > Myxococcaceae > Xiheimicrobium. The sequence continues at coordinate 4,815 of JAACJQ010000430.1, forward strand.
TCACGCTGAAGCAGTTCGGCGTCACCGGAGCCCTCGTCGTTCCGCAACCGGCGCTCGCGATCGATGACGTCACCAACTCGTGGGACGCGGCGCGCCAACAGCTCACCCGCCTCGAGCACGCGGGCCTCGACGCCGTCACCCTCACCGCCGTGCCACTCGCGCTCGCAGGCAAACGTGGCGTCGCCAGCCTCGTCGCCGAGCTGCCCAGACACCTCGGTAAGCCCGGCGTCGTCGCACTCGGTCCGCTCATGCTGCACCGTGGCTCCGAAGACGAGCTCGAGCTCTTCCACGAACAGCTCGCCCTCGCCAAACACCTCGCCCGGCCCGTCGTCGTCACGGCACCCATCGCCCGCCACGAAGCGCTCGTCGCGAAGTCCCTCGCCGCCCTGCTCGACGCCAAGTTTCCCGTCGCGCGCGCCCTCGTCGATGGCCTCACGCTGAAGACCGTTCGTTCCGCGCTCGCCCGCGGCCACTTCGCCGGCCTCACGCTCCACCCCGATCGCCTCGACGTCGACGTCGCCGAACGCATGGTGCACGCGCTCGGCCCTGACCGGCTCGTGCTCGGGAGCGGCGCGGGTGACGGCCCCAGCGACCTCCTCTCGCTGCCCCGCCTCGTCGCGCGCCTCAAGCTCGCCAGACTCTCAGGTGGCGTCTTGAGCCGGGTGTCGGGAAAGACCGTGCGCGCCTTCCTCGGCCGCTGACGTTCGAGCGCCCGGGCGGCGACGATTTTCGCTACAACCGTGGGAGCCGTGTCGGGCCCCAGCGCAGACCACACCGTCGTGTTGCACGTGATGCCGGGCGAGGTGCTCGACGAGCGCTGGCGCCTGGAGGATCGCGTCGGCCAGGGCGCCATGGGCAGCGTCTTTCGCGGCAAAGACGTGAAGACCGGCGCGCTCGTCGCCGTGAAGGTGCTCGCGCCAGAGCACTGCCGCAAACCGAAGGTGCTCGCCCGCTTCGAACGCGAAGCCGAGCTGATGATGGAGGTGCGTCACCCGAACATCGTGCAGCTGCTCGGGCACGGCCGGCTGCGCGCGCTCCCGTACATCGTCATGGAGTACCTCGACGGCATGACGCTCTCAGAGGTGCTCGAAGCCCGCGGCGGCAAGCTGCCCGTCGCCGAGACCGTCGCCCTCATCAAGCCCATCGCCGCCGGCCTCGCGTTCCTCCACCGCGCCGGCCTCGTGCACCGCGACATCAAGCCGCAGAACATCTTCCTCACCGCGCGCGGCCGCGTGACGATTCTCGACCTGGGCGTCGTGCGCGATCAGCACAACCCCGGTCTC